>CAYTOU010000026.1:0-16472 GCA_964439295.1 uncultured Oscillospiraceae bacterium | reverse complement strand
AAAACTTGCGAAACGATGTTCGATGGCAATGCCGAGCATATCGGCGCCAGCAATGTCAATAAGCGCATACATTTGCTTTTCGGCGAGGAATACGGAATCACGGCCTCCAGCGAGAGCGGCAATACGACTATTAAGATTGTACTGCCGTACTTGACCGAAAAGTGAACTTTGTAAATAAGTTCACTTTTTCAGTAAAATTAAACTTTACTTCAATTACCTCACATTTTACAATATATGTGTAAGTTGTGAAGGGAGAGAAAGCGATGCAACCCGTATCTCAAAAAGTGCCCAAATCCGTTGGAAAAAGGTTTTCTGATTTCATTAAGAAAAATTGGCGGCTGTATGTGCTGTTACTTCCTGCGTTTACATGGCTGATTGTGTTTTGCTATACGCCGATGTATGGTGTGCTGATAGCTTTTAAGGACTTTAAGGTAAAGCTCGGTATTCTCAATAGTCCTTGGTGCGATCCGCTGCTTTCGCACTTCTATGAGTTCTTCAGTACATCGCTGGCGGTAAATACCATTTGGAATACGCTTGCTCTGAGCACGCTGCAGCTCCTGTTTAGCTTCCCGGTTCCGATACTGTTCGCGCTGCTGCTGAACCATGTATTCTCAAATGCACTCAAAAAGACGGTGCAGACCATCTCGTTTGCTCCGCACTTTATATCGACCGTTGTGCTTATAAGCATGATGAACACAATGCTGATGCCCGAAGGCGGCTGGTTCAACAATCTTATCCAGCAGTTTAACGGCGGTCAGGCGATCATGTTTACGACGCGTCCGGAGTATTTCCGCCCGCTGTACATAATCTCCGGCATATGGCAGGGGATGGGATTCTCCTCGATAATCTACATCGCCGCATTGACATCGGTTTCGCCCGAACTGCATGAGGCGGCTCTGGTCGATGGCGCGACGAAGGTGCAGCGCATAATACACATTGACCTGCCCGCTATAATGCCCACGATGGTTACCATGTTCATACTTGCCTGCGGTAAGCTTTTCTCCATAGGCTACGAAAAGGCATACCTCATGCAGAACACCTTGAACATAAGCACCAGTGAGATTATATCGACGTACGTGTACAAAATCGGTTTGCAGAGTGCACAGTACAGCTTCTCTGCCGCGGTCGGATTGTTTAACTCGGTTATCAACTTTGTACTGCTGATTACCGTTAACTTCATTTCCCGCCGCGTGACATCGATGGGTATTTTTTAAGGAGTGGCAGACTATGAAAAAAACTGAGTTTATGCGTCAACCTACTCCGGATAAGATATTCGATATAATAAATGCGATCCTGATGTTGATCATTGCGATAGCGATATTCTATCCGCTGTATTACATACTCTTGGCATCATTCACCGATCCGTATATCGTGCAAAAGGGCGGACTGCTTCTGTACCCGTCCAACCTCTACTGGGGCGGATATACGCGCGTACTGACATATAAGCCGATATGGAATGGCTACCTGAATACGCTGATCTACACTGGCTTGGGGTCTGTACTGGCCATTACGGTCACCGTGTTCGGCGCATACCCGCTTTCGCGCAAGGACATGTCGTTTAGAACGCCCATCATGCTGATGTTCTCGTTCACCATGTTCTTTAGCGGTGGTCTGATTCCTTCCTTCCTGCTGATAAAGCAGATGCAACTGTTCGATACGCTGTGGGCGATAGTCCTTCCGACCGCGTGCTCGGTATGGAACCTGATTATCTGCCGAACCTTCTACGAGTCGACGATTAACGGCGAGCTGCTGGATGCGGCTAACATAGACGGTTGCAACGACTTCGACTTTTTCTTCCGCATTGCATTGCCACTGTCAAAGACGCTGATTGCGGTCATGGCAATATACTATGCGTCCGATAAGTGGAATGAATACTTCAATGCGATGATCTACCTGCGCGATACCGATAAGTATCCGTTACAGCTGGTACTGCGCAGTCTGCTACTGCAGAGCAATGTCACTGAGCTGACGACCGATGAAACCGACATAATCTATCGCCAGAAGGTCGCCGATCAGCTGAAGTACAGCGTCATGGTAGTTTCGACATTGCCCATGTTCGTATTCTATCCGTTCATGCAAAAGTACTTCACTAAGGGAGTAATGGTAGGCTCACTCAAAGGCTAGGTTTGAAGCGGCAAAGGGCCCTTGCCGTTCAAATAAATTCAAAATCAAGGAGGATTTTCGAATGAAAAAGGTTATCAGCTTTCTGCTGACGCTGGCATTGGTGTTCACTTGCACATCGATTGCGTTTGCTGAATACGATACCGAGAACGTCCACTTTGGTGGCGTTTATCCCATCGTCGATGATCCGTCGGCTGTCGAGCCGCTACAGGTTGTCGTTAAGAGGGATTCCACTAACGTATTGGTCGATGTCAAGGACAGCGCACAGGTACAGTGGATCTACGAGAAGACCGGTGTTCCGATCGAGTGGATCGAGATCGAAGACGCCAGCTACAAGGATCAGGTAAACCTGATGATAGCTTCCAACGAGCTGCCCGATATGTTCTATCACACGATAGGCGACAGCACCATCAATCAGTACATGGGCGATGACATCTTTGTTGCTCTGGACGAGTACATTGATGAGTATGCCCCCAACATCTCCGCTGCTTTTGAAAAGAAGCCCGAGTACAAGGCTCTTTCCACCTCCTCCGATGGTCACATCTACGGCTTCCCCTATGTTGAGGAACTCAATGGTCTGACCAAGACCGGCGGCGGTGTGGTTATCAACAAGAACTGGCTGGATCAGCTGGGTCTTGAAGTCCCCACCACTACCGATGACCTGTACAACGTACTGTGCGCTTTCGCGGCAGGCGGCGACCTGAATGGCAACGGCGAGGACGACGAAGTGGCTCTGGCTATCAACTTTGTTGACTACTCCGGTCGTGCTACCTGGTGCCCCTTCTTCCTGCTCAATGCCTGCTTCGGCGAGCATCTGACCGCGGGCGACAGCTATCCCTACCTGAATGCTTCCAAGGACGGCGTTATCTCCTTTGGCGCGAACGGCGAAGCTTTCAAGGAAAACCTGAAGTACTTCGCAAGCCTGTATAAGGCGGGCGTCATCTCCGATAACGCTTTTGCTGATTACAACTACGAAAACGACCTCAAGGGCGAGTACGCTATCTACGGTATGATCGCTGCTTGGTCCTGGGACGAAGGCCGTGTATACAGCGAAGACGTTCGCAACCAGTATGTAGTCATGGAGCCCGTATACGGCCCCAACGGCGACATGTGGAACAACGTTGACAACCGTCTTGAGATGAATGGTGCATCCTACGGCTGCATCACCACCGCTTGCGATCAGGTTGAGCTGGCTATTGCATGGATCGACTTCCTCTCCACTCCCGAGGCGGCTATCACCACCAACTGGGGCGCTGAAGGCTATGTCTACGAGCGTAACGATGACGGCTACCTGACCATGATGGTAGACGAAAACGGCAACAAGGTAACCGGCGGCTACGAGAACAACGGTATCCTCCGTTGGACCTCTTCTCCGCTGTCTCAGGGACCGTACATGGTTCTGTCCGAGTACCTGGGCGTTTACGGCGACGGCGACATCGGTGCTGTTGGCCCGCTGGCAAATCAGCGCATCAACGGTAAGGATCAGATGCTGGAAGACGTAACCGGTATTCCGCCGACGATCCCCATGACGCAGGACGAGCAGAACGAATATGCACAGGTTCAGCCCGCTGTAGAGAACCTGGTAAAGGCATACATCGTTTCCGCCATACTTGACGATAACGTTGACGAGACCTGGGACAGCTACTGCACCAGCCTCGAAGATGCTGGACTCGAGAAGATGGTATCCCTCGTTCAGTCTGCTTACGACCGCTATCTCGAAGCGATGAAGTAATTTCTGTTGGTTTACGGTCATCCGGCGGTTGCCGGATGACCATTTGATAATTTCGGGAGGGAAATAAAAAGTGATGCAGGAAGTATGGCGCACATGGCGAGAAAAAGATAAACCTGTTTATCCCGTTAAACTCCAAGATCAGATTGAAGCTTTGCGCATTGACGGTCAACTAAAGGATTTTCAAAAAGTCCGTACCGAACTAAAGGGAGATCCGTATCGACCGCAATATCACTTTTTGCGTCCCGATGGACGGCTTAATGATCCCAATGGGCTTTGCTACTGGCAAGGTAGGTGGCATCTGTTCTATCAGGCTGTCGACGGAAGTAGCGCCAACATACACTGGGGACATGCCGTAAGTGACGATTTAATACAGTGGAAAGACTTACCCTTTGCAATCTATCCGGGCGTGGAAACGGCATGTTGGTCGGGTTCTTGCCTGGTTGAAGAGGATGGCGTTATCGCAGCGTTTTACGGATATACGCCCGAGCGCAATTGCGGCGTGATAATCGCGCGCTCGTCCGATCCGCTGCTTCTCAATTGGGAAAAGGTGAACGGCGGTCAGCCTGTCGTTCGCGAAACTCCCGAAACTCATGACCCGCATGCTCAGTATCGCGTATTCGATCCGTATCTGTGGCGTGGGGGGAATACATACTATATGCTTACCGGAGGATACCGGTTGCTCCCCGGCGATAAACGCTGCACCAGGCAGGAATATTTGTTCCGCTCGGAGAATCTTGTTGATTGGGAGTTCCTGCATTCCTTCCTTAAAGACGACAATTTCGCGCAGGTGGGAGATGACGGCGCATGCCCTTACTTCCTTCCCTTGGGGGATAGGCATCTCCTGCTGCACTACAGTCATATAGGTGGTCCTAAATATCTTATAGGCGATTATTCGCTTGAAAACCATACGTTTACCCCGACAAATGGCGGCAAGTTTGCAGCCGGCTACTATGTCATGACGGCACCCAGCGCAATGCCGGTCGGCAAAGAAGCGGTTGTCATATTCAATATGAAAGAGGGCAAGCCCAACAACCGCTGGCTTGAGATAATGACACTGCCGCGCAGGCTCTATCTAATGGATTACGATATGCTGGGCGTTAAGCCCGCCGCCGAATTAACTGCGCTGCGCGCAAAGCATACACAGGTGCAAGATATTTCGCTTCCGGTAGGCAAGGAAATTGACCTGCCCGAAATAAGCGGCAATTGCACCGAGATCATGCTGAGTGCCGATGTGCAGTCGTTGGAGTTGAATATTCTCAAATCCCCGGACGCTCAAGAATACACTCGCATATCATTCCTGCGCAAAAAGGGTGCGGGACGCGGTATGGATATGTCGGGCGTGCCTGCCGACAGCCTTATCATGCTGGATGCAACGCATGCATCTCTTGACCCCGATGTAAGCGTGTACCCGCCCGAGTGCTCACCCGTGCTTATCGGCGATGATGAAAAGTTGCAGCTGCACATTTTCATCGACAAGAGCGTTGTGGAAGTGTTCGTCAACGACCGCCAGTGCATTTGCCAGCGCGTGTATCCGACGCGCAACGACAGCACAGGCGTATCTATAATGGCGCGCGGCGGTGACGGAACGCTTATCTCAATGGACTGCTGGCAGATAAACAGCATATACGAATAAAACGAGGTGATCGGAATGCGAGGAAATACCGCCTGGAGCTATCGCCCCTTCGCACAATTAAATGATTTAGATAGAACCAAGCTGCCCTTCATATGCCGTATTGCACCGTTCGTGGGCGGCTTTGAGCTGCAATGGTTCGATAACGGTGCGCCTGACTGCGCACATAAGCTTCTTTACCGAGTATATGGCATGTACGGTGATTGGACTGAGGTATCGCTCAGCGGTGATACCGCGTGTGTCAATGATCTTATAGATGAGCAGGACTATGAAATAAAAATCGTCCGCTGCGACGGGACGGGTGAAAGTGGTATACGCCTCGTGCGTACTGGCTTTGTACCGGGCACAGTGGTCAATTATCTGCACCCGGACGATAAAAACTATTTGTTCTCCGGGCATTCTCTGTGTTCGCCCACACTGGTGCGTCTGCCTTCGGGCAAGCTGCTCAGTGCGATGGACGTATATGACGGAACATACGGCAACAGTAAGCTGACCTTGCTATTCAAATCAGAGGATGACGGTCGCTCCTGGCGCTACGTCTGCGATATCTATCCCTGCTTCTGGCCTAAGCTCTTTGTTCATCGCGGAAGTCTGTATATTCTGTGCTGCTCTCAGGATTACGGCGATTTGATGATAGGGCGCTCGGACGACGAAGGCGAGACATGGACTGTTCCCACACATATCATAAGTGGCTGCGGACCGTTCGAAAACGGACCACATAAGGGTGCACAGCCGGTAGTGGAACATAACGGTCGCCTGTATACCGCCATCGATTACGGCTGCTGGCGTCATCACAGCCACTCAAACGGACTGCTTTCTATCGGCGTGGATGAAGATTTGCTGGATGCATCCGCGTGGCGCTATACGCCTTTCCTTAAATATGACCCGACTTGGCCGGGCGCGCCCGTCGGCAATTGTCCCGGCTGCATTGAGGGCAATGCCGTGGTTTCGCCCGCCGGAATTATCAGTAATTACCTGCGCATCGATCATTCCGATTGCGTGCCTCGTTATGGCAAGGCGGTCGTGCTTTCCGGCGATAATGCCGACCCCGAAGCGCCGCTAAAACTTGACCGCATAGTCGATTGCCCGATTGGCAGTAATTCAAAATTCCAGCTTGCCCGAGATCCGGTGACAGGCAAGTACATAATGATAGGCAACGAACAGAATGACGAGATGCCCGGGCGCACCGTGCTGTCCATGGCGGTATCGGATGACTTCTACACATGGAGCGTTGTCAAGCGCATTCTTGACTACCGCCATGCCGATCCGGATAAGGTGGGCTTCCAGTATCCGGACTGGATATTCGACGGCGATGATATACTGCTTCTGGTTCGCATCGGCTTTAACCGCCCGCGTAATTTCCACGATGCCAACTACCAGTGCTTTATGCGCATTGAGAATTTCCGCCAGTATCTTTGATACGGCGCATTGCTGAATGATGCTTGCGATTCGGAGGTAATTCATATATGAGACGGGAAACTGTCTATCTGATTCCCGGACGCGATGAAGTCCATCTGGACTATTACGGAAATGATGATGCTGCGGTTCCGAGCGATGCAGTGATCATAATGCCCGGCGGCGGATACTGGGGACTGACGCCAAACGAAGGCGAGCCTATCGCACTTACCTTCATGGCACACGGCATTAATGCGTTTGTGCTGTATTACCCAGTGAATGACAAAATCCGCGATCCGCTTGACCCGCTTACATGTGCGTCGCTTGCTATGCTGCATATACGCAAAAATGCTAAGAAGTACAGCATAAATCCCGCGCGCGTATTCGCAGTGGGCTTTTCCGCCGGCGGACATCTGGCCGGTTCATTGGGCATACTCTGGCATGATGAGGAGCTGCAATCGCGTCTGCCCGAAAAGGGCGATGGCAATCGTCCCACCGGTATTGTGCTCTGCTATCCGGTCATAACGTCGGGCGAGTACGCTCATAGGAGCTCATTCCAGTATCTGCTGGGCAGTGATAATCCCGCGCCCGAGGCGCTTGAACGCTTCTCGCTCGAAAAGCACGTCAACATAAATGCCGCACCCGCATTCATAATGCACACGAGCGACGACAACATGGTACCGGTCGAAAATGTGCTACTGTTGGGCGCAGCCTACTCACATGCGCATATACAATTTGAGATGCGCATATATCCCCATGGACCGCACGGCATGGTGTTGGGCAACAAGGTTACATGGCACGGTAATCCTGTGCTGAATAACCCTTTAGCCGCACGCTGGGTGAGCGATTCGATAAAATGGATGAATACGATAGACTAACACATTCTGTATAAACGCACACGGTATGTATAAAAAGGCAGCCTCGGACATATAGTCCAAGGCTGCCTTTTTATACCATATTCGGCGGGCAACCGTACACTGTGGTTACGCCGCATTAAAAACGTATTCGTACTCGTTGGGGTCATAGTGCCCGGACAAAAAGCCTTGAATCAGCACTTTGGCATTTTCGGTCGCCTGTTCAAGCAGTCCCTGTTCATTGGCCTTTTGCTTGATCTCTTCCAACATGTCCTCACGCGAGTCCTGAATATCGCTTAGATCGAGCGGAGTGAATATGTTCTTGCGCTCGTCGTATATTTCCAGTGAATCTTCTTTTATCTCAATACTCAACAGCTTGGTTTCAGGCAACTGTACCGTGACGGTATGATTGACCTCATCGACATCAAATGACAAATCAGCAAAGTCTAAACCCGCCTTGACAACACCGTCATAGCTGAATATGTACTTGCTGGATGTGAAAGGCACACTCCAGTTGCGTATCTTAATGCTGTCGTCGATCACGCTTACTATCGTGAAGTAACCTGCTTGAGTTGCAAGCTCGCCAATGTCCTTGAGTCCAAAGTCGGTCGTATTTGTCTTAACCGTAAACGAATTTCTCAAATTCACCCCAACGAAGCCCACTACTATGCACAGCACAAGTACACCTGCTACTATGATGGTAGCTTTGGGATTGGCGATGATTGTCTTTAGTATAAGAGCAGATGTAATACCGTTATTGCCGTGCTTGCGTTCTTTTTTAGGTTTCTCACTCATGCCGATGTGCTCCTTTTTTGCGTGGAATCGAGTTAACTACCGCGAGTATTGTAACACGCTTTCACCCCCCCCGATAAATTTTGCGTTAAACTTTTGCGGCAATTATAAAGCAAAGTATGTTGCTATAATAAGCTGTATAAGCCTCAAAATACAGTTCAAAAAACAATCAAAAGCCTTGCGTAAGTTGTCAAATAAAGATAACACGCCCGCACGCAACTGCGCTTATGTCTGCTGGTAAAAAACGGCGGTTTATTGTATAATGACAGTACATTAGTTTTTGAGGCGCGTGCAATGGCGCATGCGCCGCCTGTTCGGAGGCTTTTATGTCGGATACGGACTTCGTGTTGGAATACGCGTTGGATATAGGTGAGCAGATGGTCATATGCGGCGCTGAGATAAGCCGCGTAGAGGACACCATCGAGCGCATATGCCGCGCATACGGTGCCGAGCGCATAGATGTGTTCTCGATAACGAGCTGCATTATCGCCACATTAAAGATGGCTGATCAGCCGCCGATTACGCAGACGCGGCGCATACGCTCCAGCAATACGGACTTTACTAAACTGGAAAAGCTCAACGCATTGAGCCGCCGCATATGCGAAAGTACACCCGATAAGGCCGAACTCAAGCGCGAGCTGAAACGGGCATCTATGTCCGAACCTTTTTCATTGTTTGGCCAGTATATGGGCTTTGCACTGGTAACGTCATCATCATCCGTATTCTTTGGCGGATCGTGGGCGGATGGCGGCGTTGCATTTGTGATAGGGCTTTTGCTCAAGCTGTTTACGCGCATATGTAAGCGTTACCAACTGAACGGCATTTTGTCCGATTTCATATGTGCATTCGCGGGCGGTTTTGTTGCAATGCTGGCGCTGCATATGGGTCTGGGCAATAGCTTTGACAAGATAGCTATAGGCAACATAATGCCGCTGATACCCGGAATACTGTTTACCAACTCTCTGCGCGATATGATAAGCGGCGACACGGTATCGGGTCTTCTGCGCCTGTGTAACGCGCTACTGGGCTCAGTCGCGGTTGCCATGGGCTTTGCATTGGCGGGAGGTATGCTGGGATGATGGATGTCATAAAGCAGGTTCTGATGGCCTTGCTAAGCTCCTTGGCATTCGGCATTATATTCAACCTGCACGGGCGCAGACTTGTGCTCGCGGGCATAGGCGGAATGCTGGGCTGGATTGCATACCTGATATTCTATCACTTTACCGCGCAGGAAGTGATGTCGTATATGCTGGCGACTGTCGTGACCACGCTGTATACTCAGGCACTCGCGCGCATTGTCAAGTGCCCGGCAACGCTCTTTTTGGTGCCCACAGTCGTACCCATACTGCCCGGCGGGTATCTGTACTATACTATGCTGTATGCATGCGAAGGCAATTGGTCCGGCTTTCTGTCTAAAGGCGTACTCACGCTGTCGACAGCCGGGGCAATAGCCGTCGGTATGCTGGTTGGCTCATCGCTGTATACCGGTGTGCTTAAGATACGCGAGGCGATGAAAAACGGCGGCTGCACGCCCAAAGGATAGGGCGGCAGGGTGTTTGTTTTTACAAAGAGAGGATAACGCGTCATGAACATGAAGAAAAAAGTAAGAAGTGTGCTGGCAATTCTGCTTGCACTTGCAATAGTAGTTATGTCGGTAATAAGCGCGATACCCGCACTCTGGGGCGGATATTGAGGAGTATATCCATATGAGTAAGGCAATAGGTATATTTGCGCACGTCGATACGGGTAAGACCACCTTTTCCGAGCAACTCCTGTATCACGCAGGCGTGATTAAGCATGCCGGACGCGTGGATCATAAGGATACGGCGCTTGACATTAGCCCGATGGAGCGCGAGCGCGGCATAACCATATTTTCGGATCAGGCGCACTTTGAATATAAGGGCGAGCACTATTATTGGTTGGACACGCCGGGGCATGTCGACTTTTCGGCCGAGGCGGAGCGCGTACTGGGCGTGCTGGATTGCGCAATATTGCTTGTATCGGCGGTCGAAGGCGTACAGAGTCATACGCGTACGCTTTGGCGGCTGCTTAAGGCGCACAACCTGCCGGCTATAGTGTTCGTGAATAAAGCCGACCGCATCGGTTCCGACATAACCGGCGTTGCCGAGCAGCTGCGCACGCGCCTTAAGGCAAATGTACTTCCGCTCGATCTTCCGCTTGATATGAATGCACTCGATGAAGATAGCATAGAGCATATTGCCGAAGGCGATGAACATCTGATGCAGGTGTACTTTGACAGCGGATTTCAGCCCGACTTATGGCTGGAATCACTTAAAAGGCAATTTAAGGCGCGCGCGATATTTCCGGTATTTCACGGCAGTGCCCTGCGCGATGAAGGCGTAGCGGAAGTGCTGGATGCAATGCACCTGCTTGCACCGTCATATGAGTCTTCTCAAAGTGAATTCAGCGCGCGCGTATATAAGGTGCGCCATGAGAACTCAACGCGTCTAACCTTCTTTAAAGTGCTTTCGGGCGCGGTGAATGCCCGCGATATAATCGATGTGCCCGACGACAGCGCGTCAGGCGGCATAAGCAAACAGAAGATAACCGAACTGCGACTATACAACGCCGATAAGTATACGCCCGTGCAGCGCGTGCAGGCAGGTGACCTGTGCGCCGCGGTCGGTTTGGATGGCGGTCTGCCTGGCGATACATTGGGCACAGGTGCGGCACATGGGCGCATGGGTCAGCTTGAGCCCGTGCTTTCCGCGTCGGCATTGCCCGATAACACTCACACCAGCGCGCAGCTTCATTCCGCATTGCGCATACTTGAGCAGGAAGAGCCTACACTGCGCGTAAGCTGGGACAGCCTGCATAAGCGGTCAAACATAGCACTGATGGGCGCGATAGAGCTTGACGTGCTGCATGAGCAGCTCAAAAACCGCTTCGGCATCGATGCGCGCTTCACGCCATGCGAGGTCATGTATACCGAAACGATTTCCGAATCGTCAATCGGCATAGGCCATTACGAACCGCTCAGGCATTATGCCGAAGTTGTGGTGCGGTTGGATCCCGCGCCGCGCGGCTCGGGCATATCGTTTAAGAGCGAACTTCACGTGGACAAATTGCCGCTTACCTATCAGAACCTCATTCGCACGCACGTGTTTGAACGCGTGCATAGGGGAGTGCTGACCGGTTCACCGCTCACCGACGTATGTGTCGTGCTGATAGACGGTCGCATGCACCTAAAGCATACAGAAGGCGGCGACTTTAGAGAGGCAACATATCGCGCTATCCGCCAGGCACTCATGCGTGCGCATAGCGTATTGTTGGAGCCCGTATGCCGCTTTGAGGTCAGCATGCCCTGCGACATGCTGGGCAAGGTATCGTCCGATCTGAGCCGCATGCAGGCAAAGCTGGATGCGCCCGTGCAGACCGATAACGAGTGTACATTGAGCGGCGAAATGCCTATTAGCCAAATGCTCGCCTACGCTGCCGACTTCTCAATGACAATGCGCGGAAAAGGGCATCTGTCATATGCGCCCGATCACAGCGAGCCTTGCCAGGACGCCGACAGTGTAATCGCGCGCAAGCAGTACGATCCGCTTGCCGATATCGAACAGACGCCCAATTCGGTATTCTGCGCGCATGGCGCGGGATTTACCGTTGTATGGAATAAGGCAAACGAATGGGCGCATTGCGAAAGCGCACATATAGATGAATAGTGAAAGGCAGCGGCAGAAGGCAAAAAATCGTACCTCCTGCCGCTGCCTTTTACTATGAGTTGTTGTACAGCACAGTCATCGTTTTGCCTATACATTTTTAGTGACAAGTCAATACGAAAATGATATAATAAACGCATGTACTCTGAATACTATCGGAGGTGTCCCTCATTATGGATAAGGACCCCGGACCCGAATGCCGTATTTATGCCGTGATTGAGCTTGGTAGCGGAATCGCGGAAATGAAGATTACTGAGGTAGAGAACAATAACATACGCATAGTCGATAGACTTTGGCATAGAATGCCATTCGAACTGCTGCACACCAAAAGCTCTGGCAGTGATGCCGCGCTTGAAGCCGTACGTAATGTGCTGCGCGGCTTCATAAATGCCGCACGCGATTATGCGGTTTGCAAGACCTATATAATCATTGCAAACGTCGACACATGGCGCGATGATCTGATCTGTATTGCAAAAGAAACGGGCGCTGTTGTTGTCGCACCTGATGAACGCAGATATGCCGATATGGTAATTGCGTCTGCATGCAGCGCGCTCGACGATGCGGACGAGCGCAGGCTGTTTATCATGTTCGGCAGTAAATACACATATGTCGTATCCGATGACGGTAAGTACTTTTTGAGATTGCCCATGGGCGCAGATAAGGGGCAAGTATGCGGTCTGCTCAATTTGGCACGCAATGAAAAAAGAAGCAGACTGAAAAGCGGCGAAAAGCGCAGCACGCGAAATGCGCTATTGCGCGATGAAGCATATGCGTGTGCGCAACTGCTGCCTGCCGGTCAAATGCGCGATTATAAGCTGTTCGTATGTGTATCGGGACTAAATAAGACAATTGCAGAAGGCAAATATCCGACCAAGCAGTTTTCTCGCATGGTCAGTGATATGGCGCGTCGGTCACAGAAGGCGGGCGTGCAGCTTTGCTATGCGATTGATGAATCCGATATAAGTGGAGAGTCGTTTGACAGGTTCTGCACAAGGCGTGAGTACGGTACTCTCGCTTTGGCAGATGCCATATGCACGCGTTTAGGCGCAACCGAGGTTACCATTACATACGCGGATGCAGCGAATGCGGTTGCGCGTTCACTTACTAAATCGGGCGCTAGTCCCGACGATGCGGGCGCGAATTTCAATCTTGCCATGCGCGGCGTCACGAGCTATGCCAATGCGCACGGTGCAGATCCGGATCAATGCGCGCGCATATCCGCACTTTCACGCATGATACTTACGGTCATGAATAGGGCATTTGACAAAGATGAGTTACCTGCGGCATACGAACTCATTCAGCTTTCAGCTGCCTTAAAGGGTTGCGTGCTGCCAAATCAAAAGCAAATTATAAATGATATCGATATGCTGCCCGGACTTAATGCACAAATGCGTGAAATGCTGAAAGAAATGTGCTCACTTGATACGGCTGCAACCAATGAAGCAATCATAGGTATGAATGCTGCGGACGATGCAGCATTGCCAGATGAGAATAATACCGAAGAAATGTTCTCGGGTGATCAGTCCGACGATGACGAATTCGCGACCGATGAATACGATACGGATGCGATATATTCGGACGGCGATGACGCAAATGACGAAAACAGCACAAACGATAAAGACGACAGCACAGAGCAGCCGCGTCATATGTCACTGGAGCTACGCACGATGTCAATACTGTACATCGCACATGCACTCAATGCCAGTGGGCGCGCGCGACTTCAGGGCTTTACGGCAAAGCTGACCGGACGCGGACTTGTGCTGCGCGCGACCGAATACGAAAACGCCGTGCTGGAGACAATGTCGTTTAAGTATCGCGCAAAGCTGTTTGAACAGGTCTTCGGCTTAAAGATCCATTTAAAGACCGATAAACATCGTCCTACCGTAAAGCAAACCATGGCATAGTATATTTAAAACCGAGAATAAAATGCAAGGAGCGTTTTACATATATGGAAGTTTCACAATCAAAGCACGCATGGCCTAAAGAGGACTTCTTTAACCGCGAGCTTTCGTGGCTGGAGTTTAATCAGCGCGTACTGGATCAGGCAAAGGCCGAAACAGAGGATGCGGCAAAGCGACATCCCGTGTTTGAGCGCATGAAGTTCTTGTCGATTGCCAGCACCAATCTGGATGAGTTCTTCATGGTGCGCGTGGCATCGATAAATGACCAGTATCAGGCGGGCTATACTAAAGCCGATCCATCCGGACGCACGCCTAAGATGCAGCTGGAACAAATTTCCGCCCGCGTAGGCGATATGGTCGGTGAAATGTATCAGGTACTTCGCCAGCAAATTCTACCCGAGCTGCGCAAAAACGGCATACGTCTGCTTGCGGATGGTCAGCTTACCGATGCGCAGCGCAAGTATCTGGATGACTACTTTGTTCAGCAGGTCTATCCGGTGCTTACACCTATGGCTGTCGACTCTTCGCGCCCGTTCCCGCTTATACTGTCTAAGTCGCTTAACCTGGGCATACTGCTTGAAAACGATGAGCACCCGGATACGCCCAGCTTTGCAACGGTTCAGGTGCCATCCGTGCTTAATCGCATAGTATATCTGCCTAAAGAGGAGGGCGACAGCGGCGTACAGGCAATGCTTCTGGAGCAGGTCATATCGCGCAAAGTATCCGAACTCTTCCCGGGACGCAAGGTAATATGCTGCTATCCTTACCGCGTGACGCGCAATGCTGATATGACAATCGATGAAGAAGGCGCGGAGGATTTGCTTCTCGAGATAGAGAAGTCGCTTAAGCAGCGCAAGTGGGGTGCGGTCATACGCCTTGAAATTGACCACAGAGCCGATAAGCGCCTGCTAAAGATACTTGAAGATGCATTCGAAGTCGATCCCGGATTTGTGTACAGCATACACGGTCCGCTGAATCTCGACTTCTTTATGAAAAATCTGTATAAGCTGGACTATCCGGAGCTAAAGTATCGCGACTATACGCCCCGCAAGCTTTCACTTGCGGTGCAGCATACCAATCCGCAGGAGTTTATACCTATCGAGGCGGGCACGCATCATACGGCGGAATACGCGAATCTATTCGATCGCATTGCGGCGGGCGATATACTTCTGTATCACCCGTATGACAGTTTCGATCCGGTAATAGATCTGGTGCATCAGGCCGCGCATGATCCCAATGTGCTCGCAATTAAGCAGACTCTCTATCGCGTGAGCGGTGACAGCCCCATCGTTGCGGCACTTATGGAGGCAGCGGAAAACGGCAAGCAGGTAACCGCGTTGCTGGAGGTAAAGGCGCGCTTTGATGAGGAGAACAATATACACTGGGGCAAGCGCCTGGAGCAGGCGGGCGCGCACGTTATATACGGACTCGTTGGACTCAAGACGCACTCGAAAATAACGCTCATCGTGCGCCGCGAGAATGGGCGCATACGCCGTTATGTGCACTTAAGCACGGGCAACTATAACGACGTGACTGCCAATATATATACCGACCACGGTCTTATGACCTGCCGAGAGGACATAGGCGAGGACGCGTCGGCGTTTTTCAACATGCTGACCGGATTCAGTGAACGCACCGAGCTTAAGAAGCTGATTGCCGCGCCGCACATGTTACGCGACCGCATGACTGCACTCATTCGTCGCGAGACCGAAGCCGCCCGTAACGGTCAGCGTGCCGGAATATTCATGAAGATGAATTCCCTCTTGGATGAAAAGATTATATCGGCACTCTATGAGGCCAGTTGCGCCGGGGTGCGTATACGCCTTATTGTGCGCGGCATATGCTGTCTCGTTCCCGGCGTACCGGGCGTAAGCGATAATATATGCGTGCGCTCCATAGTGGGCAGGTATCTTGAGCATAGTCGTGCGTTCATATTCCGCAATTCGGGAAATGAAGAGGTATATCTGGCAAGCGCGGATATGATGCCGCGCAACTTGGATCGCCGCGTTGAGCTGATGTTCCCGGTCGAGGATGAAGAGCTCAAGCTGCGTGTAAAGAAGCTGCTGCGCGCACAGTGGCGCGATAATATCCAGGCGCGCGAGCTCGCACCCGATGGCAAGTATTATCCGGTTCAGAACGGCAAGCCGCCGTTCTCGTCACAGGATTTCTGCATGGAAAATGATGAAGTCTAAGCGATACGGTAAATAGAATATATTGAAAACACAAGACATAAGGGAGGTAATTCTTTTGTCCGGCGACCCGATAGTTGGCCAATTACTGCTGCAGGTCGTACTCATTCTTATTAACGCGTTTTTCGCGGCAACCGAGATAGCATTGCTTTCGCTAAACGAGGCTAAGCTAGAA
>CAYTOU010000025.1:0-16511 GCA_964439295.1 uncultured Oscillospiraceae bacterium | reverse complement strand
CTTCCGCCCGCTGCGGCGGGCACCTTCCCTTTCAGGGACGGCTTTTGGGGATGGGCTACGGCGTAATTCCTCATTCTAACTCAATCTATTCCCTAATCCCTACATCGCGTCCCCGCATTCTAACTAAAGCTAACAGCTAACAGCTGGCGCGCACGCGCCCCCCAAAAAGGCAAACAAAAAACGCCTTTCATCGGAAGGCGTTTGATGGCAAATTATGCACTTATTGAGCAGCCTTAGCAAGGCGCTTAGCCAGACGAGCCTTTTTGCGGTTAGCAGCGTTCTTATGAATGACGCCCTTGCTGGCCGCCTTGTCTATAGCGCTGGCGGTAACATTCAGCATAGCAGCATCGGCCTTGCCTTCTACGATACCGTTTTCGAACTTCTTCACTACGGTACGCATCTCGGTCTTGGCGCTGCGGTTATTCAGAGTCTTGACCTTGGTGACCTTAACGCGCTTAATGGCGGATTTAATCTGCGGCAAATCAATTCACCTCCCGGCCTTGTCAAATCAACAGTCAATATTATATCACGTTCCCGCGGCAATTGCAATAGCAAAAATCGCTTTTTGCCGATGGAGTTTTCATTAAGAGCAGTTTACAGCACGAATTTTATCACGCAAAATGCCAGCATGCCCATCGCGATTATCGCCATTGCCCACAGCATTATGGTATCGGTGGGCATTTGATTATGCGCTGCGCCGCTCTTTGCGCGGTACATCGCAACTTTATCGTCCCCGCTGCGTCCTCGTGCTCGGCCCGAGTCCGGGTCATCCGGATCGTACGAGTAGTCGCGTCTGCGCGGCGCACGACCGCCGGTCTGACGCGGGCTGCCCTCTCGTTCGCCGTACGATGCCGATGCGCGCGAGGCAAGTATTGCGCCGTAATCGCGCTGACGTGTGCTTACCGAGTCATGGCGAGTGCGCTCGTCCTCACGCGGATAGCGCTGCGTCGTCGTGCGATTGCGCGCGTTTGGGCGCGGCGCGTCGTCGTATTCATCTTGGTAGTCGCGCGATCTGCCTTCAAGATAATCGTCGTCATATTCGCTTCGCCTGCCGCGTGCGCGTTGTCCGCGCGCCGTGCGCGTGGGTCTTAGCGAACTATCGCCGCGCTCGCCTGCGACTTCATGCGCCTCATTCAGCATATCCATGGGCAGCAGATCTTCGCGGGTGTTTACCTGTATCCAGAATTCGCCGACCAGACCTTCACCGGCTTCGCTTAGCCTATCCAGCACATCGCCCAGCTCGTCTATACGCCAGTTGTTCTGCGAATCGAACCTGAGCGCGGTCAGCATTGTTATTATGACAACCGACTCACTCATCTGCGAGCGCTCCAGTCCGCCATCGCACATCGCGCTGAAGTAGCGCCGTATGAAGCCCATAAAGTCGACGCGGTTGACCGGGTTCATCGGTGCGAGCAGCTTAAGCACGCACTCCATTACGCAGCCGTGCCAATCGCTGCAGCCGTCCATCAACCGTCCCCACAGGAACACGGCGCGCTGTTTGTCGGTCACCTGACCGTCCCACTGGCGCACGTACGAGTACGCGAAATCCAGCGCGGGGTAGGTTTCGTCGGCATGTTCGTCTAGGCGCTTGAACTCTATGCGGTCGATTATGTCGCTCATCGCGGGGTCGAATGCGCCGTCGGACAGCTCAGGCTCTTCGTCAATCAGCATTTCAAGCGCGTCGCGCACCGAACACAGCGATGCCGCGCTTATGCGCCTTACCGCCTCGGGCAGGCTACTATTGACCGCATGCGCGATTGCCTGTCTGACCAGGGGCATTTTGTCCTTTTGCAGGCACGCCGCGAGCGTTGCGCGCACTGTCAGCAGTGACTGCGCATACTCCTCAGGCTTGTCGCCCACGTTCATGAGCGGCAGTGTATCATTTAGGAACTTATCCAGCACGCCCGCCTTTTCTATGTGCGTTATTGTGCCGCTCAGCGCGCCCGGGTACCCGGTCAGAGTCAGCGCGATCTGCACCGGCTTAAGCCCTACCGGCGGCTGTTGATAAAGCGCTGCCAGCTCTGCATCGTATATCTCGCACATGGGGTGATCCAGCCTATGCAGGTAGTCGCTGTACTTTAGGCAATAGCGGAAGTACATAAGCGGATCCATGCTCGTGCGCAAACGCAGAAAGCCCGATGTGAACCGCCTGAACTCGTGCGAATTGGCGTATCTGAGCGATGCGGACAGCGTCTGCTGCGCCTTTTCCAGATCGCTCTGAGTGGGCGCGCTGCCGGGCTCGACTTCCGGCTCCTGTTCGCGCACGGGTGCGGCCGCTTTGGGTGCCTTGGGCTTTTGCTCAACCTTGACTGCGGGCGCGCCGTCATCGGCAAGACTGGTGTCCATTACGTCATCCAGCGTACCGGCGAGCAGCGCATCGGCACGCGCGTAGTCGCCCGAAGAGGGGATTACGTCTATGCTGCGCGCGCCGTCGGGCAGCGATATGTACTCGGCGGTGTCCGGGTTTTCGCCCGCTGCATATCCGGTAAGACCTGAGCACGGCGTTTCGCCGCCGCACAGTGTTATAAAGTCCAGCCGCGCCGCCGCCTCGGCGGGAAGCGCGCGCAGTATCAGCTCCAGCGCCATGTACAGCTTGCGCGAAAAGTCGGCATCCGCCATATCGCACATCGCCGCCAGCGGCAGCCTTTGCGTGCGCAGTGCGCATACAACGTCCGCCAGCGCGTCTTCGTCCGGGAAGAGCGCGTTCACCGCATCGGTGAAGTCCTCATATGGCGCATCGGCCTTGAGCGTTTCCGACGCGGGCGACCGCATCGCGTACGTGCGATCCAGCTTGGACGCATTGGCAAAGAATAGCCCATCGCCAAGAGGTGCGCGCGCGTACAACCGCTTGAGCTCTTCGGTTGTGGAAAAGTATACGCTGTCGACGATCACGCGGCCTTCACTGTGGTATACCTTGCTTATTGCCGCGCCGTCCATGCAGCGCTGTTGAGCATATATTATTTCGCCCTCGCGCGAGGCCAGCTCCATTGCCAATTCGCCCAGCGCGTCCTGAGTGGGCGTGCGATAGATCTCTCGTCCGATGGCAAGCAGCCGCATACCTGTTTCATCGTGGGTCGTGATATGCCGCGCGATCATCCGCCGCACCTCCCATAATTCGTTTATTTTCGCGTGCCATGTTTTTTCGATAAACACATTGCACTTAAATATCAAACTGCGCACGCATTATCCGTCCGCAGTCCGATTATACACCATTAAAATTATAGACGTGCATTGCAAAGTTGTCAACCTTTATATATGCTCCTGTATTAACAGACCCGAACGCGCGTGCGATTGACACGAATCATATGAAAGCGTAAAATGATAGCAAAGTGATATTGCTGTCCGAATAGATGGCAATTGCCTTGAATACTTGGTTGCAAGGTGGTACTTAATAGTGATCGCTATTGATGATAGGCAAGAGCGCCTTTGCGATGCGCCGGTGGGCGTGTTCGACAGTGGCGTGGGCGGGGTATCGGTACTGCGGGAACTGCGCGCGCAGCTTCCGAATGAAAACTTCATATACTTTGGCGACAGCGCCAACGCGCCGTACGGCGAAAAGAGCCGCGAGGAGATTCAGACTCTGGCGTGGCAGGTTGTGGAAAAACTGCTTACCAAGGGCATTAAGGCGCTGGTAATCGCGTGCAATACAGCGACATCGGCAGCGGCACCGCTGATTAGGCAAAGGCTTGACATGCCGGTCGTTGCCATGGAACCCGCGCTCAAACCGGCGAGCGAACGCGCGCACGGCGGCAAGATAATCGTTATGGCGACGCCGCTTACGCTTAAGCTGGACAAGTTCAAGCACCTGATGGAAGAATACGGGCATGACGCACTGCCCATGCCGTGTCCGGGGCTCATGGAGCTGGTGGAGCGTGGCATTGTGGATGGTCCCGAGATAGACGCTTACCTAAGCGATGTGCGAGCGCGCGCGGCGGGTCAAACCGTGGACTCGGTCGTGCTGGGCTGCACGCATTACGTGTTCCTGCACGCGGCGGTACAGCGCGCATTCCCACAGGCGCAGATAATCGATGGCAATGCCGGCACTGCGCGCCAGCTAAAGCGACTGCTCACCGAAAGGGGACTCATGCGCGCCGAATCCGCGGGGCAGGGGAGTGTCGAATTCATGTCCAGCGGCGGCGAAAGCGATGTTGCGCTCATGCGCCGACTATTTCAAATGAATATATGAGGTAGCATTATGACCGATAATAAGACGCTTAACGACATACTCGATAAGAATATTGCGGCATTCGACAAACGCGAAATCAACTGCGCCGAAACCGTGCTTTTGAGCATGTGCGAATACATGGGTGTGGATAACCCGCTAGTGCCGCGCATCGCGACCGCGTTCGGCGGCGGCATGGGCGGCAGCCAAAGCATGTGCGGCGCGGTGACCGGCGGGCTTATGGCACTGGGCATAATCTTGGGACGCGAGGTTGGCGGCGATCAGATGCCGTGCAAGGCGCTGGCGGCGCAGTTCATGCGCGACTTTTTGACCGAGCATGGCGCGCTCACGTGCATGGGCTTGACCGGCGTCAATATGAAAGACCCGGTAGAGATGGCGGCGTTTCGCGCGCCGGGCGGCAAGCATCACACGGTATGCACCGGCTGCGTACGCTGGGTAGCAAACTATATCGCACGCGTTAAGGAGGAAGAGGGCAAATGAATCAGTTCAGATTCGCGTTTCTGGTAATGGCACCCGATCACGACTCGTCAAAGGACATTGCCAAGATAGAGGAGCCGTCCTGCCGCACCATCGTGGTGGGCGTAAACAGCATCGAGGACGCCTGTGCCCGCGCTTGCGAGCTTGTAAAAAGCGGCACGGTGAACAAGATTGAACTGTGCGGCGCGTTCGGTAGTGACGGCGCGCGCAAGGTTCACGAAGCATTGGGCGGTAATGTGCCGGTGGGGTACATGGTCGATTTCTGATAATTGCAAAGCAAACAGGCGCACGGCATTTTCCTTATCGGGATATGCAGTGCGCTTTTTATATGGAAAACACAATTTACCGCGTCACAACTGCATTGGTTTAGCACGATGAATAAATACAACTAATGCAAGCTGAGTTAACGATAAATAAGTATAAAAGTGCAGCTATATGCGCTTGACCGTGCAAGAATATGCACAGTATAATATACCCACTCAAACGAAAGGAAGCGCAAGGGAAATGAAAAAGCTACTCTGCGTAATAATGACGCTTGCCATGCTGACCATGGGCATGTGCGTGGCCAGTGCCGAGGAAGCAACAACCTATGACTTTTCCGATAAGGCTGAGGAATACCTCACCTACATCGGCACCAACCTGAATAACCGCAATGTCGTGGCCGAGGGCGAGGACGAAGATCCCACCAGCACTCATGAAGAGACCATCGAGTGGATCCTGAGCGAGCTCAAGGCTGCCGGCTACACCGATGACCAGATCGTGCATGAGACTCAGATAGTCGAAACCCGCTGGGGCGCAGGCAACTACCCGGTAACCAACATCGTATTGACCGTTGAGGGTCAGGACACTTCCAAGCAGATCATCGTGGGCGCGCACTACGACGGCGACGGCGTGGGCGATAACGGCTCCGGTACCGCTCTGCTGCTGTCCACCGCAGTAGGTCTTGCGGGTCAGACTCCCAAGTACACCACCAAGTACATATTCATCGACGGCGAAGAGGTAGGCCTTGTCGGCGCACAGGAATATGCCGATGCCATGACCGAGGATGAGATCGCATCCACCGTATTCATGGTAAACATCGACTCCATCGCGTTCGGCGACTACTGCAACATCTACGGCGGCGTAGCCGATGACGAGGGCAATATCACCCAGACCTCCGGCTATGAGACTGCTGTAAACACCGCGCGTTCCGTAGGCATCAACGTGTACACCACCGAGGATCTGGATGGCTACTATGCCGCAAACGGCGAAGGCCCGGCCATCGAGACCAACACGCTGTACACCAACCCCTGGACTGCCGAGAATCCCGCACCCGCGAACGCAAACAACGTTTCTCCGACCACCGGCGACTGGAGCGACCATGCTGCGTTTAAGTACAACGGCATTCCCTACATCTACTTCGAGGCTACCAACTGGTATGCCGCGGGCGATAACGGCGAGGATGCCTACACCGGCTACTTTGAAGTATCCGATGCTTCCGTGGGCTATGACGGCATGTTCATGAACACCGAGTACGATACTCTTGAGAACCTGACCACGCTGTATCCCGGTCGTTCGCTGGAGCACTTCCAGGTGTATTCTCCTCTGCTGTGCCAGCTGATTATGGCACCTGTTGAAGGCTAAAATATCTAAGTATATACTTCCTTAACGGAGCGGAAAGCTATTTCCGCTCCGCTTTTTTCGTATAAAGGATTACGAGCTTGCCGCACATGCGAGAAATGTGCGAATGAGCTATCACAAATTTACGCGTTCTACCACGCACATGTGCATATAATTCCGAGCATGTTTACAATGAGTCATATCTCCACAAACTGGTTGCAACATTTTATACTAAGCGAAACCGCGATTTGCACGATACTAACATTTTTTACCACTTTACCCGCCGAAATGTTAAAATTGCCTTGACACAGACTGCTAAAGAAGATACAATGTATACATAACAAATGTGCGCTTATCAAGCGAAAATGATAACGTACGAAAAAAACAAAAGGAGGAAAACCCATGAAAAAGACCCGTATTCTTTCCCTGATACTGGCATTGGCACTGGTGCTTACGTGCGCATCGGCCTTTGCGGATCCTGAGGAGAACACGCTTCCCATCTGCACCGATGGCAGCGTGCAGCTCAAGTTCTACATGGCAATGGAGAGCGGCTCCGAGCAGAAGATGGCCACCTACGATGAGCATCCTGCTATAATCACCCTGGAAGAGCGCACCGGCGTTGACATTACCTTCATCCATCCGCCGGCAGGCGATGACGGCACCTACTTCAACACCCTGGTTGCTTCCATGCAGTATCCGGACGTGTGGATAACCACCGGCTTCTCCGATTACTATCCGGGCGGCGTTGAGGGCGCTATCGATGATGGCATACTGGCCAACACCAACGAGCTTATCGACCAGTACGGCTACTACTACCTGCAGGAAGCTGCAAAGTGGGACGAAGCCGTTACCCGCAACATGAAGACCGACTCGGGTCTGTGGCGTCTGGGCGCTGCCAACCAGCGCGTTCCCGTTCTGGACCAGCAGCACAGTGGCCTTGTAATGCGCAAGGATTGGCTGGAAAAGTACGGTCTGGAAGTTCCCACAACCGTGTCTGAGATGACCGAAGTTCTGAAGGCTCTGAAGGACAACGGCGTTGAGGTTCCCTTCGCTGCTCAGCAGTATGATTCCTGGTACTGGTCTTCCAGCAACATGCTCAGCGGTGCGTTCGGTGTGTTCCACTATGGCTTCCAGCTGAACGACGACTATAAGACCGTTACCTTCTCCATGCTGGAGCCCGGCTACAAGGATTACATCGAGTACCTGACCTCTTGGATGGAAATGGGCCTCATCGACCGCGACTTCGTAAACCGCGGCGAAGAAGATGCTCGTAAGATGGTTGCCAACGGCCGCAGCGCAATGTGCTGGATCGGCAACTGGACCACTCAGGAGCTGACCGCTCTGGGCAAGGTCGAAGATCCCGATTTCGAACTGGTTGGTATCTCTTCTCTGATGCCCGATGACAATTCCGACTGGGTCAACGAGTTTGGTGATCCCATTGTAAACGGCACCTCCGGTCAGACTTGGGTTATCTCCGCTACCTCCAAGTACCAGAAGGAAGCCATGAAGGTTCTGGACTACCTGTACAGCGCCGAAGGCATCGACCTGATGGTATTCGGACCCGAAGAGTGGGAAGGCAACGTCATCCACACCCATAACGAAGACGGCACCCGTTCCTTCACCGACTACATGCTGAACAACCCCGACCTGGAGTACAACACCATCCGCTATCAGTACACCATACAGGCTCTGAGCTCTGAGTATTGCTCCGATATGGAAGCCCAGCAGTACAACGCTCCCATCAACGCACAGTGCTGGGAAGCTTGGACTTCTCATTTGACCAATGCGCGCCGTATACCTGCGACCATCAGCCTGACCGCCGATGAGTCCACCACTCAGGTCAATACGATGAACACCATCAAGACCTACATCCTCGAGAAGGTCACCAAGATCATCTGCGGCGACGACTCCATCGACAATTGGGACAGCTACGTTGAAATGCTGCACACCTACGGCATCGATGATGTTATAGCTATACAGCAGGCTGCATTCGATCGCTATCAGGTACGTTAATCGTAAGATACAACTGAAACTGCTTTTGAAGGGTCTGGCTCAGGCCAGACCCTTTCTTGAATATTTGGCATAGTTTCAGCGCCTGACCGTAGCTTCCCGCCCGGAATGGCGAAGTACACATCGGTTTTCATCTCATGAGCTTTACACGGAGAAGAGGTTGTGTTATGGCGCAAATGGATATAAAGCAAGCAAAAAAGAGTTGGGGTCGTCGCCTGCTTGAGAACATGCGTACGCACCCGTGGCTGTATATCATGATTATACCTGCGTTGGCATACTTCGCAGTGTTCCACTACGCTCCCATGTACGGCGTAATAATCGCATTCCAGGATTACAAGCCGCTTAAGGGCATCATGGGCAGTAAGTGGGTGGGTCTTCAGAACTTCCGTACATTCATTGAAAGTCCCTTCCTCTGGCGTCTTATACGCAACACGCTGTCCATCAATATAGGCATGCTGGTATTCGGATTCCCGCTGCCTATCATATTCGCACTTCTGCTCAACGAAGTGCGCTCCACCGCATTCCGCAAGGTCGTACAGACCGTCACATACATGCCGCACTTCGTATCGTCGGTTGTTGTATGCGGACTTATGGTTATCTTCTGCCGCTCCGATGGTTTGATAACCAGTGTGCTATCACACTTCGGATTCCCAAAGACTAACCTTCTGACTGTAGAATCTTACTTCCAGCCGCTGTATATCGGCATGAACATATGGCAGGAACTCGGCTGGGATTCAATAATTTACTTCGCCGCACTGACCAGCGTGGACGCTTCGCTGTATGAAGCCGCACGCGTGGACGGCGCGGGTCGCTGGAGGCAGATGTGGCACATCACGCTGCCCGGCATCGCACCCACTATAGTTATCCTTCTGATACTGCGCATAGGTAACCTCATGAGCCTGGGCTGGGATCGCCTGATTCTTATGTACAACGATATGGTTATGGAAACCGCCGACGTTATATCGACCTACGTTTACCGCACGGGTCTACAGCAGGTTCAGTACTCCTACGCAACTGCCGTAGGTCTTCTGAACTCTATAATCAACGTCATACTGCTGGTTAGTGCAAACGCCATATCCCGCAAGATATCCGATAACAGTCTGTGGTAAAGGAGGTCTGAGCAATGTCCAAGCAAATAGGTCGCAAGCCCAGCGCGTATATTGCCGATGCGATCATCATCGTAATAATGCTGGCACTTATGTTCGTAACGATTTATCCGCTGCTGTATACGCTGTTCGCCTCGTTCAGCGATGCAAAGCTACTGCTTAAGTTGGAAGGCCCGCTGTGGTGGCCGCTGAAGCCGTATACGCTGCGCGGCTATGAACTCACCTTCCAAAATGCCAAGCTGATTCCCAGTATATTCAACACGCTGTTTTACGTTGGAGTCGGCACCCTTATCGGTCTGGTTATAACCGGTATGGCGGCGTTCGTTCTGTCCCGCAAGAACTTCATGCTCAAGAACATAATCATGAAGATTATAATGTTCACGATGTTCTTCTCGGGCGGCATTATACCGCTGTTCTTCGTAGTCCGTCAGATAGGTATCTACGATACCCGCTGGGCATTCCTGCTGCCGTGGATAATGAGCGCGTACAATATGATAATCATGCGTACGTTCTTCATGGGCATACCCGAGAGCCTCGAAGAGTCCGCGACACTTGACGGCGCAACCGACCTGCAGATATTCTTCAAGATATACGTACCGCTGTCCACCGCCGTTATAGCCGTTATAGCGATGTATTACGGCGTTGCATGGTGGAATAGCTGGTATCAGTCGCTGGTATTCCAGCCCAGCAACTCGCTGTGGCCTCTTCAGATGATACTGCGCGAGGTACTTATTACCAACACCAAGTCGGCAACGACCGACGTTACCTCCATGGCCGAGGAATCGTATACGCGCGAGCTGGTCAAGTACTGCACCGTCGTCGTATCCACCGTTCCGATACTGGTCATATACCCGTTCCTGCAGCGCTATTTCGTAAAGGGCGTCATGATAGGTGCGGTAAAGGGTTAACCGCAATCTTTACAAAGGCGGTGCGCGGACAAACTGCGCATCGCTTTTTTGTGCCCAATTGGGCCTCAAAATCACACAAAAATTCACCGAAAATGTGGCAAAATTCAAAAAAGTGCAGAAAAATCGCCTTGACGGGCCTAAAAAGCGAAATTTCCTCTTTTCTTTTTCTTCGATTTCTGTTAATATATAAAGCATAGGTGCTCTATCACCAACACGTAAGCAACCAATGCGCAGGATGAAGTGTACGAAACGTTCTTCCGTAAAAAAGCAGCGGGAAGCACGCGCGTCGGCATGAGGCATTGCGAAAGTCACATCAAGGGGGTTTAAGTATTATGAAGGACTATGTGGCGGCCAACATTCGCAATATTGCGGTGCTTGGCCATGGCAGCGAAGGCAAAACGACCCTGGTTGAGGCTCTTCTCTTTCTTAACGGTGTAATCGATCGTCAAGGCCGTATAGAGGACGGCACCACCGTTACCGATTTTGATTCCGAAGAGACCAAGCGTCATATTTCGATAAGTGCGGCAATGGCACCCTTTGAATATAAAGACGTAAAGATAAATTTGATAGATGCTCCCGGTTATTTCGATTTTGAAGGCGAAGTTTACAGCGCGCTGAACGCGGCAGACGGCTGCGTTATAGTTGTGGGCGCACTGTCCGGCGCACCTGTCGGCGCCGAAAAGGCTATGGCCGCATGCGAAAAGCGCGGCATAAGCAAGGTTATCGTTGTAAACCAGATGGATCGCGAAAACGCCAACTTCGATAAGGAGCTCAAGGCACTCAACGAGCGCTTCGGCTCGGGCGTCGTTGCGGTTCAGATACCCCTCATTCAGAATGGCAAGTTCTCGGGCATAGTTGACGTTCTGTCGGGCAAGGCATACACCGGCTCGGGCAAGACCCGCAAGGAAGTTCCGGTTCCCGATGATCTGCAGGACGAGCTGCAGCTGATGCGCGATTCGCTTATGGAAGCCGCCGCAGGCACCGACGAAGCACTGATGGAGAAGTTCTTCGACGAGGGCGCACTGAGCGACGAGGAGACCGTACGCGGTCTGCACGTGGGCGTTAAGGAAGGTTCCATTACTCCGGTACTGTGCTGCTCGGCCACAACCGGTGTGGGCGTCATGGCGCTGATAGACAACTTCATAGGCCTGCTGCCTTCTCCGGCGGGTCAGGAGCATGTCGGCATCAACCCCAAGACCAACGAAGAAGAAAAGCGCATCTGCGACAAGGCACAGCCCTTCTCCGCGCAGGTGTTCAAGACTCTGGCCGACCCGTTCGTAGGTCGCCTGTCCATGTTCAAGGTTCTGTCGGGCGAACTCAAGGCCGACACCGCCCTGTACAACGCCAATGTCGAAAAGCCTGAAAAGGCTGGCACGATCTACGTGCTGCGCGGCAAGAAGCAGACCGCTGTGACCTCCCTGACCGCGGGCGATATAGGCGCTCTGGCCAAGCTACAGTTCACTTACACCGGTCATACGCTGTGCGATGCGGCTAAGCCCATCCGCTACCCGATGATCGAGTTCCCGAAGCCCTGCATCTCCATGGCTGTATACGCCAAGAAGGCCGGCGGCGAAGACAAGGTATTCTCCGGATTGGCAAGCCTTGCTATCGAAGATCCGACCCTGCGCATCGCAAAGAGCGAGTTCACTACCGAGACGCTCCTGTCCGGTATGGGCGAGCTGCACTTGGATGTAACCAACCGCAAGCTGCAGGCTAAGTTCGGCGCAGAAGCCGTGCTGCAGGATCCCAAGATACCTTACCGCGAGACCATACGCAAGGCCATCAAGGTTCAGGGTCGCCACAAGAAGCAGACCGGTGGTCACGGTCAGTTCGGTGACATCTGGGTCGAGTTCGAGCCCATATTCGACGGCAATGGCGATTTCGAGTTCGTCGATAAGGTCGTCGGCGGCGCTGTACCGCGCAACTTCATACCCGCGGTTGAAAAGGGTCTGCGCGAGAACCTGCCCAAGGGCGTACTCGCCGGCTATCCGATGGTTAACCTGCGCGCATCGCTGGTCGATGGTTCCTACCACCCGGTAGACTCCTCCGAAATGGCGTTCAAGACCGCTGCCCGCATAGCGTTCAAGAAGCTGGTCGATGCTAACCCCGTACTGCTCGAGCCCGTATATCACGTTGAGATACTGGTTCCCGAAGAGTACACCGGCGACATAATGGGCGACATGAACAAGCGCCGCGGTCGCATAATGGGCATGAGCCAGGTCGAGGGTCTGCAGCAGCTGGTTGCCGAGGCACCTCTGGCCGAGATGTTCAAGTACGCAACCGACCTGCGCTCCATGACGCAGGCACGCGGCTCCTTCACGATGACTTTCGAGCGTTATGAAGAAGTCCCGGCGGCCGATGCCAAGAAGATCATCGAGGCAGCCAAGGCCAACATGGTGGAAGAAGAAGAGTAATAAAAAATTACTTCGGAACTTTATACGCGGTGGGGGAAAGAGCATGTGCTCTTCTCCCACCGGTTTTTTTGCCCCGAAATGGCAAAAAGTAAAATTTCAAAAACAAAAAACCGCAATCGGTGCGCTCGTATGCGCGTAAATGCCTTAAAAAGGGCAATTGCGGGCGTGTCACGGGCTTGATTGTGGGTATATATAGAGTATGAAGCGCGGTAGACAACGCGCGCGCATAGTCTTATAATGGAAGTCCGGGTAGATAGCAAGAAGCATCCGGGCAACTTAAACATGTGCCCGCACCGCGCAATGACGGCGGCACAAGGCACTTTTTGAATATCATATACCTCCGGAAAGGATGAACCGCAATGAGAATCATCAAACGCAACGGCTCGGAAGCCGCTTTTGACATTTCCAAGATAATAGCAGCGATAACCAAGGCCAACGACACCGTGGACGAGGGTCTGCGCATGAGCGCGCAGCAGATACACGAGATCGCCGACAGCGTAGTTAAGCATTGCGAGGAACTGGGACGCTCGCCCAGCGTTGAGGAAGTGCAGGATCAGGTCGAAAAGCAAATCATGGCGCACGGCGCGTTTGATGTGGCTAAGAACTACATTACGTACCGCTATACGCGCGCGCTTATACGCCAATCCAACACTACCGACAATAAAATACTCAGCCTTATCGAGTGCAATAACGAAGAAGCTAAGCAGGAAAACTCCAACAAGAACCCCGTTGTCAACTCCACTCAGCGCGACTATATGGCGGGCGAGGTATCGCGCGATATCACTAACCGTATACTCTTGCCGCAGGACATAGTGCAGGCGCATAACGAGGGCATTATACACTTCCACGATAGCGATTACTTTGCCCAGCATATGCATAACTGCGATCTGGTAAACCTTGAGGACATGCTTCAAAACGGCACGGTAATCACCGGCACGCTCATCGAGCGCCCGCATAGCTTTTCCACCGCGTGCAATATCGCTACTCAGATAATCGCTCAGGTCGCGTCCAACCAGTACGGCGGTCAGTCCATATCGCTGACCCACCTTGCGCCGTTCGTCGACGTGTCGCGCAAGAAGATACGCGGTCAGGTCGAAAACGAGCTGCGCGAGATAGGCGTGGAGTGCAGCGAGGAAAAGAAAGCCGACATAGTCGAAAAGCGTCTGCGCGAGGAGATTCGCCGCGGCGTTCAGACAATACAGTATCAGGTGGTGACGCTGCTCACCACAAACGGTCAGGCACCTTTCGTGACCGTGTTCATGTATCTGGGCGAGGCCAAGAACGAGCAGGAAAAGCACGATCTGGCCATGATAATCGAGGAAACGCTTTTGCAGCGCTATCAGGGCGTCAAAAACGAAAAGGGCGTGTGGGTCACTCCGGCATTCCCCAAGCTCATATACGCACTGGAAGAGGACAATATAAACCCCGATTCGCCGTACTACTACCTGACCGAGCTGGCCGCCAAGTGCACCGCGCGCCGCATGGTGCCCGACTACATATCGGCCAAGAAGATGATGGAGCTAAAGGGCGATGTGTATACCTGCATGGGCTGCCGCTCGTTCCTGACGCCCGACCGCTTCACCGATGCGGGCGTGGGCAATATCGCCAATGCCGGCAATTACGAGCCCGGCAAGCATAAGTACTACGGCAGGTTCAATCAGGGCGTCGTCACGATAAACCTGCCCGATGTGGCATTGTCTTCGGGCGGCGACATGGATAAGTTCTGGAAGATATTCGATGAGCGACTGGAGCTGTGCCACCGCGCGCTGCAGTACCGCCATAACCGCCTGAAGGGCACATTGTCCGACGCAGCGCCCATACTGTGGCAGTACGGCGCATGCGCGCGCCTTAAGAAGGGCGAAACGATAGATAAGCTGCTCTATAACGGCTACTCGACTATATCGCTGGGCTATGCCGGACTGTACGAATGCGTAAAGTACATGACCGGACGCAGCCACACCGACCCGGTAGCGACGCCGTTTGCGCTCAAGATAATGCAGAAAATGAACGACAAGTGCGCCGAGTGGAAGAAAGCCGAGAACATTGACTATTCGCTCTACGGCACGCCGCTTGAGTCCACCACGTATAAGTTCGCCAAGTGCCTGCAGCGCCGCTTCGGCATTATACCCGGCGTTACCGATAAGGGCTACATAACCAACTCCTACCACGTACACGTGACCGAGAAGATAGACGCCTTCTCCAAACTGGGCTTTGAGGCGCAGTTCCAGCACCTGTCGCCCGGCGGAGCGATAAGCTATGTGGAAGTGCCCGATATGCAGAATAACATCGAGGCCGTTCTGCAGGTAATGCGCTTCATATACGACAACATAATATACGCCGAGCTCAACACAAAGAGCGACTACTGCCAGAAGTGCGGCTGGGACGGCGAAATCGAGATACGCGAGCAGGACGGAAAGCTTGTCTGGACATGCCCGCAGTGCGGCAATCAGGATCAGGACACAATGAACGTGGCGCGCCGCACATGCGGCTACATAGGCACGCAGTTCTGGAATCAGGGCCGCACGCAGGAAATCAAGGACAGGGTATTGCACCTGTAAGGGGAAAACGCTATGTATTATGGCGAAATCAAAAAGACCGATATTGCCAACGGCACCGGCGTGCGCGTGACGCTGTTCGTGTCGGGCTGCCGTAGGCATTGCAAGAATTGCTTTAATCCGGAAACATGGTCGTTCACCAACGGACAGCCGTTTACCGATGACACCGCGCGCGAGATAATCGACGCGCTGCGCCCGTCGTACATAAACGGACTTACGCTGCTGGGCGGCGAACCGATGGAGATAGAAAATCAGCGCGCACTTTTGCCTTTCGTCAGGCAGGTGCGCGCCGCGTACCCCGACAAGACCATATGGTGCTACACCGGCTGCACCTTGGAGCGCGACCTGTACGTAGGCGGCACATATCACTGCGAGGCGACAGATGAGCTAATGTCGCTAATCGACGTGCTTGTGGATGGCGAATTCATTGAGGAAAAGAAGAACCTGCGCCTGCGCTTTTGCGGCTCGACCAATCAGCGCATAATCGATATGAAGGCAACGCGCGAAAATGGCCGGGGTGGGGTTATACTGTATAGGCTGCCGATGTGATGGGCACTTGCTTGAATTTATTGCTGATAATCCTGTACTACAATGCATTTGTTCTCAAATACTCATACACTGACCGATTTGGTATTAAGACGGTTATTCAATGCTATGAGGAATTGAGCAAGATCGGAGTCAAAGCACTGTTGTTTGAGTTGGACGACATGCCTACAGATATCGATAGCTTAAGAAATTTAAACGAGACTTACGATGAAATTTCTGCTGAAATCGATGCGGATAACGATGAATAGCGGTTAATTATGTCTTTTCCGGAGGCATGAAGAATGATGCAGTTGATTATCGGGCTAAAAATAGAATCATATAAGTCCTTTGCCGGATGTGCGAAGGTGGTTCGCCAATTTGAAAATTACGGTTTTTCCGAATTGAAGCAACGTATTGATAAGCACGATTATGTTTTACGTTATGACGCTGTCGATGATGTTGGCGTCAAGAATATCATAAAGTGCTATGATATGTTGACTGCTATAGGGGCTACGGTATCTCTGTATGAATTGGATCATCGCACGACAACGATTGAGCGTGTTCGCAATAGAGACCGGATGTACGATGAAATATCCGAAGAAGTTGACGTAGAAGAGAACGAATAACAAATTATAATGAAAGCGCACTAAATATTTCGAGGCTAAAGGCGTACGGCTACTGTGACAGCAACGGCAATATTGCCTCATTTTATCCAGAAGGCTAAGAAAAGGCGT
>CAYTOU010000024.1:0-16648 GCA_964439295.1 uncultured Oscillospiraceae bacterium | reverse complement strand
TTTCTTTTTGATGGGATAAAATGCACTCATTAATGTTTAAAGCACGATTTGACTGATCAATAGGCTAAAACTTAGCATTCGCATATGGGGCGCGATGTGCCTAATGGCACTAAAGCTCGACAGTCCCCCGCCACTTATACAAATCGCCAAACTGTCTATTTACTCTTGAAAGTAAAAGTAGTATCATTTAGGAACATTCAGAAGTGGGGGCTTAAGTAATAATGGGTACGGATAAAGAACATAGTCTGAACATTGCCGCAATTCGCGCAGCCATAGAAGGCGGGCTGCATAATCTGGAGCGAGATCCGGAGCGCGGCGTACGCAATATGATTGATCTGGGTAAATACTTTTCCCGTACTCACAGGCAGCGCTCATTTTTCCAGATGGCACAGCGCCTGCTTGGGCGCAAGCGCAGTCAATATATGCAATTGCTCAAGCGCACAATTGCCGAGGTTGACCATGAAACGCTAAAGACAATCGGCATAAACATGGGCTACTACAGCTGGTCACAGGGCGCAAAGGCAATTCGTGAAGTCGAGACCGAGCGAGGGTTCAACGTGCCGTGGAGCATCGTCATGAATGTATCCGCAGACGCTGAGGACAGCTTAACACTCGATGAAATAAACCGGATAATTTCCGAGGCGCACGAATTGGGCACGCACTGTTTCTGGATAGCGATGTCAAGCAGTGAAGAGGAAATCATAAGTACATTTGACGTATTAGGAACATTCAAGGACAATGCGTTCTTTGTACTCTTAAGGAGCGACCTGGTCACGCCGAATGTCGCAAATGCCGCCCTTAAGCAGCACAACATCGCAATATGTCTGCGCGATGTCGATACCGCATCCGAAAACGTAAAGAGTGCCGCAAAGATACTTCACGATGCGCGTTTGTTCTACGGACTGTACTATCTGTATGATGATTCGAATGCCGATGACATAATATCCGGACATGTACAGAGCGATGCTGATGAGTATCACAGCCAGTTTGCACTACTAATAGCCGCGGAAAACTGTTCCGAAGAATGCCTTGCCAAGGTTCAGGCATATGCAAGCGGAGAAAAGACAACGCCCGAACGTCCGCCGTTCATGGTAGATTTCTTTGCCGATTTGGCGGCCGTCGACAAGATTATTTCTTCCGACCAATGCTTTATCGCAATCGACCGTTGCGGTAACATCGCCTCGTCCCCGTGGGCACAGCCGGGCGATATCAATTTGAAGACATGCGCGCTGACCGATGCTCTTGAGCAACTGGCGCCGCGTGAAGCAAAATAACAGTGCTGTTAAGGCAAGCAAAAGCCGACCCGAGAATTTTCGGATCGGCTTTTGCTTACCTTAAACATCGTCAGATATGTTCAACGGTCATTTCAATCGAGAATTCAAAGCTGTCGCCCGGTGCGATACTGGGCAACGCATTGTGGGCGCGTGCGATATCTATCCCATCGTAATAGCCCGTGGAAGGCTCAAGTGCCGCGTTAAAGTCGCCTCTGTAGCCGCCCAGTGTGCACCAGAAGCCCAGGTACGGCAACTTATCGGCATCATACTTGAGCATGAGCCGCAAGCCGCGCGAAGGATACTCATATCCGCATACGCCGGTATCGACCTTGCCGTGCAGATACCACTTGAGCATGTCACAGCCCGCAGGATCGGGCATATGCGTAATAGCCGAATCCACCGGCAATATATTACCCACATCGCCGTATGTAGCGCATGCAAGCACATTTTCCGCAGCGTTCGGATATCCCGGCAGAATAAGACGCATATCGCGGTCATAGTTGACCAAGCAATGCATCGTCCATAGGCACGGTATGTCGAACGTGCCTTCGTTCACTATGCGGTAGTCGATGCGCACGCCGCTCTGCGTAAGCGAAACCTTCTTTTGATAAAGGTACGGAAGCACCTTGCCGCGGCAAGTGAGCACTATCCCCTGCCCATCGTTATGCGCGGTCATTTGTGTGCGCCATATCTCGCCGTGATCCGGAAAGTGTACATTCCTTCCGCTTACCTGCGATACGGATTCGTTTATGTTGGGAAAGGCATCATCAAATCCGGATGCATCGTAGTTTTCAAAGCTGTCATATGCGCCTCGAAGTTTGTATTCGCCTTTGGGATTCTGAAACATGAACTCGAATCCGCTGCGCTTATCCTTTAGGCTGCTCAGCTTTCCGCCGAGCTGCGGAAGCAGTGCGGCGGAAATACGCTCGTTTTCAAGACACATCTTATCTATTCGATCTACATAGTCCACCGCATTGCCCTCCGTTTTGCAATATAATCTGAGTCTTACTTGAAGCTGGCGTGCATGATTACGCCGGTATGCTCGGGTGCAAGCGTCTTGAGTTCATCAAGGCACTTTTCTGCCTTGCCGTCATTCATGCCCAGGTGTCCCAAAGCTTCCATGAACAGGCAATGTATGCGATTGCGCTTGTTCAAGTCGTCATCGAATATCTGCAGATCGGGCAGCGACACAGCGAAGTAGCCTATCTTGACCTCATCGTTCATATGAGTCTGACCGTACTCGATGAGCTTATTGAAGCGCAGGTTCGCGCCTTCGGTATCGTTAAGCTGAAGCCTTGCAAGACCCTGATAGTATATCATTTCCGGCGGCTGGTCATTATAGTACATCATGCCGACCGGCTCGCTCAAGCCTTCGGATGCGCGCTTATAGCACTTGTCCGCATTGTCCTTATCGCCAAGGCAGGCATATGCGCGTCCCATCAGGTAGTATATATCGTTTTCCTGTGCGCCGGTAAGCTTGCCTTCGCCAAACGAATACGGATAGCTGCCGGCGGCCTGCTTGAGCAGATCGATGGCATCCTGAGCACGATTTTCGCTTATGGCAATGCGTGCGAGCTGAGTAAGCGCCATGCGCCACTGTGCCGGCACCTTACCTTCGCCGCCTTCCCACGGGTGGAAGTGGCGTGCAAGCACGAGCTTAAGTGCCTCTTCGTAGCGACCTATTACGTTTAGGCAGCTCACGTATTCAAGATACTGATCGTCACGTGCATAAGTCAGGGACATATGGCGTTCCATTTCGGCAAGGCGCTGCGCGGCGGGCACATTCAGCTTCTTCATCAGCTGATCGCGCTCCATGAATACGCGCGCATCGGTTTCATCCATCGCAAACGCCTTTTCCATTTCGGCTCGTGCGCCTTCGGCATCATGATGCTTATTATAGTACGCCAGTGAAAGATTCCTGTGTACAGTGGGCAGGTCATCGCGGAGCGTTGCGGCAGTCTCCCAGCACTTTATCGCGCGCTCATGCTGACGCTTGTCATACCACAGGCAGCCCAGATAGTACTGCGCACGAGCGGGGCATTCGCAATTGGCGCATGCGTATTCGAGTGCCATGCGATCCTCCAGCCTATGCGGGAAGCAATATTCGGGATTGGCGGCTTCAGCAAGTTCGATTGCCGCGTTATCGCCCGTTATATACGCCATATGATAGTAGAGCAGCGGGTATGCCTTATCCGGCGCGCTTGCGCGGCTTATCCAGCTCGAAAGCACATCGGCGGCATCGGACTTCATGCCCCATTCGGCATATGTAAGTGCACACTCGATTATCTCATTATGGTTAAGTCCGGGCACTTTGTCCCAGCCGTAATCGTCTCCGCTTACAAGCTGTGCCTCGCGGCGAACAATGCTATCAAGAGGATCGATTACAAGCGACTCCTTTGCAAATGCGATTGCCTCGTCATTGCGTTGGAGCTTACGGAGTATTGCTATCTTTGCGGCGCGCGCCTTCATGTTATGGGCATTGCGTACCAAAGAGCGCTCGATGTGCTCCAGAGCGCGCGTATAATCGCCGCGCATCATGTCGATTGCCGCCAGGCGATAGAAGCCCGCATCCTGCCACGCGGCGTTCCATGTGGCCTTATAGAAGCAATCATACGCCTCGTCATACTTTTTGAGCAGGCTGAGCGCGGTTCCCTTGTTGAAGAGGGGCTCGCCGTCATACGGGTTGGGGTTCTTGCATGTCAGCTTGCGTATTGCCGCCTCGAAATACGGTATGCTCTCCTCGATTAGACCGCGCTTCATGAGTAGCTTGCCCATGGCATTGTTAATGCGCGCATCGGTAGGATCGCGGCGCAGACCTTCCAGATAGTAATCCGCAGGATCGCGAGTTGCATGGCGGTACTGCTCTATATGCTGACCGTACAGGAACAGCTCTTCGTTAGTCGCTATTTCGGATGCAGGACCTATTTCACTTGCCGGATCGGGCAAGTCACCTTCGGTGTGCTCGGCATAGTGGCAATCGACCAGTGTGCGTCCGTCCGCTGTCACCGCGCGCAGCGATATGTCGCTGCTTGCCGCATCGACTTGTGCCTCAAACACATCGTTGGGCGACAGGTCATAGACCTTATCAAGCAGAACATCCGAGCCGCAGCATACTTCTATGCGCGCGCCGGCATAGCGTGCGGTCGCGTAAACGGCAACCGATGCATGGCCGGACTCATAGCTGATTCTGGCTACAGCGTCCTTTGTGGCATTTGAAACCGCGCCCAGGCGCTTATACGGCATGAAGTACTGGGTGAACTCCTTTTCCTCATACGGCATGAGCCATGAGAAGTCGGGCTGGTTGTCGGTAAAGCAGCCGGTCATCAGCTCTATGTACGGACCGTCATTGTCTGTCAGATTGCGATCCCAGGCTTTTCCGAATTCGCCATTGCCCCACGTCCACTGCTTCTTACCGGGAGAAATATGATGATCCGCCACATGCAGAAGTCCTGCCTCGACGCCGTCATCATAGTTGCCCACAAAGTCATAGTCCGAATGGAATGCCATATACGATGTAGGCACGGGTATATTGCGATAGCGCGATATGTCTACGCCGCGCGAATAGTCCATCTTATAGTAAACGCCGCGGGCAATCGGGAATGCTGATACATCGCGCTTGCCATGATCCATAACGGCGTATACATCCGGCGGGAATATGGAGCGCGTGTTGTCGTTAACCGCGACCGCGGGATTCGCCCACCACAAGAAAGTTTGTGGTGCATCGGTCGGGTTATACAGCTGAGTGCGTATTTCGAGATACGCACGTCCGGGATATACCGTGAAAGACGATACCTGACGTGTGCGGAACATGTTCTCGGTTTCGCCCATGAGCACGGTCGCGCTGCCATCGTCATGCTCCTCTATGCTCCAATTGACCGGATCGAATGTGCTGGGTCTATGGTGCTGAGGCCAGTTAAACTCAATGCCGCCCGATATCCACGGACCGGTAAGACCTACCATCGCGGGCTTAATGACACTGTTGTAATACACAAAGTCGTAGCCGTTCGTCTTGTCCGTCGCGCGCTGTACGCGTCCTCCCAGTTCGGGAAGGAACATAACACGTATGTACTCGTTTTCGAGGTATACTGCCTGATACTCGTGCAGAGTCTTCTCATCGCTTACCGTTTCGGTAACGCTATGCGGATAAACCTTGCCGCTGCTGCCCTGATATACGCGATTTTCGAGGAATACCGGATTCTTTTCCGCCTTTCCGATCTCGTACGTGGGTATCATTACCTTTTCGGCCCATGCCTTTACAGCTGTCATATTCATACCTCCGTTCTCAGCTTGACATAATCGCCCTATGGCTGTATTATACATGTATGAATGGGTGGAGTCATTAGGATTTAACGGCATTTAGCTGTGAATTTCTATCACTGGAGTGGTATCGATGAAGTTCAATGAAGCCGGCATCACCGAGCAATCGGAGCATTATTTTTATTCGCCGTCGCCGCTGGCGCGCAGGCTTTATTTCTTTCCAACCGGTATAGGGCATTTTTATGTGGACTCGCGGTACATGGTGCATAGAATGGACTTCAATTCGTTTTTGCTCATATGCGTATACTCCGGGCAGCTGTTTGTAGACACAGGCGAAGGTCCGCATGCGGTCAAGGCAAACTCTGCGGTACTGATAGACTGCCACTATCCACACAGATACTATTCGACTGAGCAAAGTGAGTTTTACTTCATTCACTTTGACGGATGCAGCAGCAGCGAATTTTTCCGTGAGATCATAGCGCGCTACGGCGATACAATCGCGCTGCGCGATTCGGGAAGCATACGCACGGCATTTGAAGAAATACTCGCGCTGTTTAGACGGGACGCGCGCCCCAGTGAAAGCGATATTTCATTGCGCATACACGCCATGCTATGTGCGCTTATGCAAAACGATTCCAGCTTGCCCACCGACAGCGGAAGCGATGGCCCGATCGAGCGCGTGGTTCTGTACATTCACACGCACTTGGCTCAGCCGCTAACCGTGAACACGTTGGCTGACATAGCGGGTTTCAGCCCATGCTACTTCAGCCGCCGGTTTAAGTTGGAAACCGGTATGACGCCGTACCATTATATATTGACCAGCCGCATTGACCGATCAAAGCAGCTGCTCAATACCACCGATATGACCGTGCAGCGCATTGCACTGGAGGTCGGATTCGCAAGCGGCGAGAACTTTATAAACGCATTCATAAAACTGGTCGGCGTATCCCCTGCGCGTTTTCGCAAAATGCCGCTATAAGAAAAGTGCCGGCGGTGTTATCCGACGGCACTTGATCTTTTAGCCGATGAACTCGATTGTGTGGGTATGTATGCGGCGCTCGCCGGGCTGCAGGGCGATTATGCCGGGCTTCTTGGTTATGTCCTTGTCGGTATCGACCCAATCCTGGAAATTGCACCACGGCTCTATGCAGATATAGGGTGCATTGGGCTTGGTCCAGAACAGCAGGTAGTCAAAGCCGGGGAACTCAACACGTATCGCGCGGTCATGCAGATCCGTGCGCAGGGTAACGGCGCGCGAATTCACGTTGCGCAGTACGATTGCGTCCACCGCAAAGTACTCGTACTTGAGCGGCAGTACATCGCTGTCCTCAGTCAGGTCGATAGTTTCGTGACCCAAGAGGTTGCCGTGCAGCACATTGCTCTTGAGCGATTCCTTTTCGTCGAATACCGCGCGATAGCTTTCGATGCCTTCGGGCGTAGCATACGCTTCGTGACCGCCTATGCCGTAATACATGGTCTTGTCATCGATGTTGTTTACGATGTAGTTGACCTCGAGGCGATTGCCACGCAGCACGTACTTTACGCGGAACTCGTATTCAAACGGGAATCCGTCGTCATGTGCAGCTTCGCCCGCCAACAGGAATACTACGCGGGTATCAGATGCGCTCTCTACCTGGAACTCGCGATACTTGGCAAAGCCGTGCTTGGGCATGGTGTATGCCTTGCCGTCCAGCAGGTACTCGTCATCCCTCAGGCCGCCCGCGACCGGGAACAGTATGGGGGCATGGCTCTTCCACCATGTGGGATTGGCGTCAAACATGCGCTCAACGCCATTGGAATCGATAACCGACTGAATTTCGGCGCCCAGTGTGGATACTTTTACGGTAAGGGCATCGTTTTTGAGTGTTATTATCGCCATGGTATACCTCCGCAAGTTGTTTTAATGGATCTATACGCTAATTTTACGCCCGCGCGGCGTTATTGTCAACCATGCATCCGAATATGCGCAGCATATGGAACGAATTTTCGATTTGTTCGTCAAATACTATGCTGCATTTGCTCAAAGGGAGGTCAATTGATGAAATCGGTATTTATCCGGCGCATATGCCCGGTTTTCTTGGCTATTGTGCTCTTTTGCTCATGCGCCGTTTACCACGCGGACAGCGACAGCACAACGCTTACGCTCGATGACAAATTGAGCGCAATGCTTCCCGCTTTGGACAGCGTAGCGCGCGCATTGGGTGTCGACGGTGAAGTCGGCTATGCCCCGCGCGATCCGCAGTTCTTTTGGACGGTGATATATCTGATGGGCGAAAACTGGGGATATTTGGATACGCTATGCAAAACGATTGAGCAGGACGGCACTACTCTCATAAGCATACCCAGCCAAACGATATGCGACATGGCATACGCCGCTTTTTTCGATTTTGATACACTGCCCGAGCTAATCGATTCCAGTGCGATACAGTACGATGCTCAGTCCGGATGCTACCTGCTTTCGCACAGCGATGTCAATGTGGCGTATACCGATATCGAAAGCTATTATGAGCAGGAAAACGGCAATGTGTCGCTTGTGCTGGGCATGTATTCGGCAACGGCAGAGCGCATCGGCGGATTCGAATTCACATTGGTGCCCGTAAAGGACAGCGATCAGTCAACGACATCGCAGTACTGCTACCGCATAATGTCGGCATGTGTGCAGTCGGATGAAATTGCCGCGTAAGAAACGCCTGCTTAGTTATCAGGCATCCGCGTTTTCGCCCTCGACACAGCCGCGTAGCAGTGTAAACAACTCGGGCGCTTGCTTCTTGAGCGAAATCACCTTGCCTTCGCGGTTTATGAAACAATGCGAGCTTTCCCCCACTGCGCGCAGTTCACCGCTTTTTAGGTCGCGCACCTCATAGGCAAAGCTATACAATATATTGCCAAACTCCTTAAGCACGATATCGATTGAAACCGTTTCGCCAAAGTGTACCGACTTAAGGTATTTGCAATTGACGGTGCGCACCGGACTGATTATTCCGTCCTTTTCCATTGCATCGTACGGCGCGCCGATCTGCTCCATATACCATATGCGCGCCTCCTCAAACCAGCGGATATAGTTGGAATGATGCACGAACGCCATCTGATCCGTTTCGTAATACTGTACCTTATGAGTATATCCCTTCATATGGCTATCCCTCCTGTATTCTCAATTACTATAGCACCCGGGCATGACATAAGCAAGCCTGCTCATGTGGCGTTTTTTGTAAGTGGCTTATTCGATGTTTGAAAATTCCGTTTCACAATCGCCTGCGATTTGGTATAATGTATACGGCTTGAATGAAATGAACGCATAGGTTTTGAATAGCTCTTAGAAATACTAGAGTGTGTTTCTAAAAGGGAAAGCTGCAAGTTCGAGTGGATTTTTCTTGAGAATCAAGGATGAAAGCCGAAGGTTTAGTGGCGCTAAATCGAGGCTTTCAGACGCAGAGATGGCGGAAAAGCCGCCGAAATTGCAGCTTAAGGAATTTTAGAAACACACTCTAAAATACAGTAATCGGAGGCTTACAATGAGTACAAAAAGCAATCGCAATTTCCGTCCTACGTACCACTATACGCCGCCCAAAGGCTGGATAAACGATCCGAACGGTTTGACGTATGCCGATGGCGTATGGCATCTGTTTGCGCAGCACTACCCAAACGATGCCGTTTGGGGACCCATGCACTGGATACACGCCGAAAGCCGCGACTTGATTTCATGGCAGGATAAGGGTATAGCACTCTATCCGGATGAAAAGCTGGGGCTGATTTTTTCGGGCAGTGCGGTTATTGATAAGGGCAATTCGTCCGGGATGGGCAAAGATTGCGATCCCATGATATGCATGTACACCAGTCACGGCAAGCATGAGCAGCAGAGCATAGCCTTTTCGTGCGATCGTGTACACTTTACTCCATATCCGGGCAATCCGGTTATTCCCAACACAAACAAGCCCGACTTTCGCGACCCGAAGGTATTCCGAAACGAAATACTGAACTGCTGGAGCGTCGCAATCGCCGCAGGCGATCATGTCGAATTCTATTCATCCGACAACTTAATCGATTGGAATAAGACCGGCGAGTTCGGCGCGACAGAAAACAAACTCGGCGGCGTATTCGAGTGCCCGGATTTGTTTGCACTTAACGCGCCGGACGGCTCTAAGGTCTGGATACTGATAGCGAGCATGGCACTGCCCGGCGAATTCGGTGGCAGCCGCACGCAATACTTTATCGGCAGCTTTGACGGCAAGACATTTACTCAGACCATTGAGACTAAAAGAGCACTGCTGATTGACAGCGGATACGACAATTACGCATCGGTCAGCTTTTCGGGCACCGATGAAAATATACTGCTCGGGTGGGCCAACAGCTGGGTCTATGCCGATAAGGAACCCACTAACGAGTTCTGCGGCGCAATGACTTATGCGCGGCGTGTGTCATTAGTCGATACCGATGACGGGCTAAGATTGGCATTCAGTCCGATAACGCCCGAGTTTGCAATAGGCGATGCCGCAAATAGCCTACCGATTAACGGCGAGGTGTTCAAGATACACATTGATGCCGAAGGCGCATTCATGCTGGCACTCAAGAACGATCAGGGCGATATGCTGCGCATAGGACTGGACAACGAGCAACGCTTCGTTGTCGACCGCACTCAAAGCGGGATGTGCAGTTTCAGCAACCTATTCCACAGCGGGCTTATGTCTGTCATGCTCACTCCCCGACTTATGCATGGCAGTATCAGCATGGATATATACTTTGATCATTATATCGCCGAGGTGTTTGCGGACAACGGCACGTACGCAAATACTACGCTCGCCTTCCCTCAAGCACCGTATACCACAGCCGAGATAATCGGAAATGCGAAGATGTGTGTAGGTGTTCCCAAAGGCTGATAATACGGCTGATAATCGAAAGCGCGCATGAGTTTACCGCCCATGCGCGCTTTATTCTATATGCAAATTCAACTCATGCGGAAGTCCAGTACATCCGGCACGGCGACCGTCCTTTTTACCTCTTCAAGCAAATCAGTTGTGTATTCGCAGCCGCGTGCGCGCGCTTCCTTATGTGCGCACAGGCTGAACCACAGATCGGAAAGTATGGTTTCGCCCTCGCGCACATCGCTAAGCTCGATGTTATCCATGAGCGTATTCTGCGCGGTTTCGTACCTGCCGACCTCAATAAGCGCATAGCAGTACGCCGCCTTAAGTCTGCCGCGCTCGCGCAGCACATGGGGCAAGCTGTTATATACCTCCAGCATGGTCATATACTTGCCCAGCTTGCGCAGGGCATTCAGTGCATTCAGTGCCAGGTGGAATTCGGGTTCCATCGCAACAGCCTGCTGCCACTTTTCGGCAGCGGCTTCGGTATTGCCCTGCATATCATCCAGCCATGCCAGGCAATTGAGCGCCCACGGATTGCGCGTCTTTTCAAGCGACTGTTCGAAGTATTCGCGCGCCTTGACCATGTCACCCGCATGCGCGCGTATTACGCCCAATTGGTAGCAGCAATACCAGTGACCGCCCCCGCGCGCCATTGACTTAACCAGCCTTTCTTCCCAATGAGCGCCGATCTGATAGCCCAGCGGTTCATCGGTGGGATGCGGTTCGGGCAGCTTGCCGCGCTCTATCAATGAAAGCCATTGACGTTCGGGCTGGCGCAGTGCCTTTATCGGAAAGCGCAGTCCGCATGTGTCAAACTCTTCGTACAATGCTTCTTTTTCAAGGCGTGCCCAGCCGGTACCCATCTGATGCAGTTCGCCCTGCTGACCGTCGAGCTCCTCTTCGCATTGTTTGAGCAGTTCTTCGACCTTTTTGCGCGGGCAGACTTTTTCCAGTTCGGTTTCGACCGCCATGTATGCTTGAGTCCAATCCGCACTATGCGCCTTATCGGGATCGACCGATATGGGACCATATGCCTCCAGCCAGCTTATCGAGGCGCTTGCGTCCATGGGCAGATGCTCCATTTGCGTATGTGCAAGGCCTGCCTGTATTTCAAAGTAGCTGTTGCCCTTTTCAGAAAGGAACGTTTGCCAATTGCGACCGCCCGCGTTCATGCCCCATGCAAACAGCTTGCGACCTTGCAGCACATCAGTGGAGGTTTGCACAAATCCCCTGCCGTCGCCGCCTATTGCGCTTATCCAGCGACGCTGGCATTGCCGGTCGGGTGCCTTATCGGCATCCAGGTCAAAAAAGAAATCAACCGCATGCGGTATATTTGTCGTGTAGCTGACATCGATATTGTCCATGTCGGGAACTTTAGGCGTATTTACTTTACTGAGCTTATCGCCATATCCGAAGCGGAATGCCTTTGTGGAGGGCACTATCACGCGCACATCTTCGCGTTCTTCCAGCGCCATATTGCTCCACCAGTACAGTGCCGACGGCTTTTTGCGGGCATTATCTATGCGTATGCGTACATATAATCTGTCGCTGCCGTCGGGCAGGAATGCCTCTATACGATAAATGAGTCCGCGCACGCGTTCATACTGATATATGCGCACCACGGGTGTACCGTCGCTTAGTTTCAGCTCCTCGCAATACATTCGGTCGCATGTATACGGCGTATGACCGGTCATGCCTATGTTCCACTCGACACCGCCGGAAAACCACGCGTTGCGCAGTGCCAGGTTGCACGGCTGAAATACCGGATTGCGGTAAAGCAGCTCGCGACCTTCCCTTTTATCATATAGCGACCATAGGCGGCCGCCTAATTGCGGCAGGAACACAGCTTTTAGATATTCGTTTTCAAGTACTGCGGCATGCCACTTTTTAGTTTTTCTACTGCGGTCATAACCATCCTGTATCATATACGGCAGTATGGAATCGACATTGCCCCAGCCGATATATTTGCTCTCTTCGGGCGAAACAGTTTCATTATCTACAGATATTTTCGAATGGACATCATGATTCAAGCCGAGATCCGGAAGCGGATTCAGCTTGCCCAATTTTGCCGAAGGTATTTCAAAGTCCTCAAATCTAAGGCTCATACGTCAACACGCTCCTGCCTCAAAAATAATGGCTATATCTGCATGATACTCTGACGCGAGGTTATTGTCAATCGGTTAATCCCTATGAGTCAATGCCGACGTACATACCGCTTGCCTCTATCTCGAACCTTTTGCTTATTGCGTATACGTAGTCTACCTTTTCATCGAATATGCGGCGCGATATGTCGTAGTTGAGAAGCGCTCTATGCTCGTTTACCTGACCGGAATACTCGCTACGATAGAATTCTATCGTCTGCGGTATACTGCGATCATTATATGCCGCCCAGTTATAGTTCAGCCATATTTCCATGCTGCCGTAGTGGTCAAGTATATCGGCATCCTGCATGAGCTTTACCCACATATCGTATTCACTATGTCCGCGATCGTCGTGCAGGCGTATCAGGCGCTGAATTTCGCTTAGCTCATCGCTCGTCAATTCGTCCTTTAAGAATTCGCCCACCAATGCGGCTCCGCTTACGCCGTGCGGCTCTATTGCCTTGCCGCAATCGTGAAATAGGCATGCCGCGCGCAACAGATCGTCATGCGACGAATCGTCGGTTATCAGTTTGCGCAGCTGAATTACGCCATTCATAACGCGTGCGCCGTGATAGTATACATGACCTATCTCGCGCTCGATATGTGAACGGCGATACAGCATGAGCTGTCGGGCGATTGCATCCAGCCTTTCGAAATCCATGCAATTACCTCACTTTCGAATACTGAATAATCAAAACATCTTGCGTCTGAGCAGTGCTATCACGGCCACGAGTGCCATTACACATGCAATTATGCACATAATCAGAAAGCCGTGAGGATTATCCGAGAACGGTATGCCGCCCACATTCATGCCCCACAAAGAGGCAATTAGTGTAGGAATGCTTATAACCAGCGTTATGCTGGTCAGTGCCTTCATGACTATGTTCAGGTTATTCGATATGAGCGAGCCCATCGCTTCCATCGTTGCTGAAAGAACGTTTGAGTATATGTTACACATCTCTATTGCCTGCTTATTTTCGATTATGACGTCCTCAAGCAGGTCTTCATCATCGGGATAACGCTTGAAAAGCTCCTGACGCATCAGCTTTTCAAGCACTATCTCGTTTGCCTTAAGCGAGGTGGAAAAGTAGACCAACGACTTTTCAATGCGAAGCAGCTGTATCATCTCTTTGTTTCGCATTGACTTATACATTTCCGTTTCAAAGCGCAAAGACGATCTGTCTATCTGCCTTAGGCAGGACAGGAATCGCACGGCATTTTTGTACAGCAATTGCAGCACAAAGCGGGTCTTTTTGTATGTGAAAAAGCTTTTGACCTTGCCGCTTGAAAATTCGGATATGATAGACATATCGTGCGTACTTACCGTGACAATGTAGTCCTCGGTAATGACAATGCCCATAGGCAGAGTCGCGTATACATACGCTTCCCCTTCCTCGTCAACCGTCGGCACGTCGACAACGACCAGCAACTGACCGTCATCGCTTTCTATACGCGCGGACTCTTCTTCGTCCAATGCGGCAGAGAGAAAGTCCTTATCCAAGTTGAGCTGTTCGGCGAGCATCCGTACTTCCTCTTCGGCAGGTGCGGTCATGTTTATCCAGCAGCCCTTTTCAGGCTCATTCAGTTTAACCAGACGGTCGTCTGTCGTCTTATATATCGATACCATATCCGTCTCCTATAAGGTAAATTATCAGTAGCTGCCGGCTACAAGGTGGAAGCACGCCGCGCCGTAGATATTGAACGCCATTGCAAATATCATGATCGGGTATTCCCAGTGTGCGGTGTGTTTACGCCAGCGCACGCAGAAGAGCAGTATCATGGGTATCGCATCACATAGATAGCGCGTGCCGAACTGCCAACCGCCCATCGTCTTATGCATGAGAATCAATACGGTTTCAAGCGCAAAGCCGAAAATGAACAGGCTGTCAGACACTTTCCATTTGCGGTGGATGGCTTTTGCGATTATCATGATGAAGCATGTTACGTATATCGGATTCGCCAGCCAGAACGCAAAGCCGTTGAACTGGACATTCGAAAAGTCCAAACGGTATTCGCTTATCTGAGGCAGGCGCAGTATGTTGAGAATGTTATTCCAAATATACTGCGTGCTCATTTGAGGCTGTGTTGCATCGCGTGTGAATTCGGGAAGATAGTTATGACCGAACTCTATGGGATTACCGAATCGCGCGTAATTATACCAGCCCAAGGCAAGAGCAATAAGCGCGGGCACAATCAGATACGGCAGCATGTGCAGTATCGTCTTTTTGAGGTCTGTATATTCTTTATGCAGCTTCAAATACAGCAGCCACAGTCCGAGCGGCACATACGCCGCCTGAAAGGGACGACAGCCCACCGAAAGCGCCAGACATATAAGTCCCAATGCCCAGCCGGATTTTTTCTTGCCGGTTATTCCCGCCGCGAAGAGTGTCGTAAACATGAAGCTGGTCAGCTGTCCCTGATTCCAGACGCCGCCATACAGCGAAAATTGCAACAGGTTGCAGCCCATTGTCATAAACAGCGCCAAGGCCATAGCTTCAATGGGCTTACGGTATACGCTACACGTCTTATATGCCGCCATGTACGCAACGATCAGGTACATGAATGTCATAAACGTATTGGGCGTATTTTCGCCGAATATGAATGTCAGCGGCAACATGAGCAGGGCGGGAACTGACGGGAAACTGACATAGTAATTGCCGTTATATATCGCCAGCTCGAGATAGGGATAGTTTTCGCCGTTTATGAGTGAAAGGCTGCCCTGACGCCATGACAGAGCCATAAGCGTAAACGAGTCATGCACAGCGTGACCGAACAGATTATAGTTAAGTAGCGACATGAGCCCCAGATATACCAGCACCAACGTCATAAGTCCGTACCAGAACGTTGGATGATATGCAATCGTGCGCTTCTCGGATAAATCATTTCCTTCGCGCAACGTGCGTGAATACTCCATGGGCGTTCTCGAGTCTGTGTTTATGCGTTCACTCATATTTATCCCTCCGATATGGAAAATGCGCCGCGCAGCCAAACGGATACGCGGCGCAAGAATGGGTGATTTACTTTCTGAGCGGATCCAGAACTTCAAATGCGAGGCGTGCATCGGTCGCGAAGTCGTCACAGCCGCCTTCTATGCTTACGCCGCCTTCGTAGCCGATGGACTTAAGCGCGTCAAAGAAGGGCTTGTAGTCCCACGTGCCGTCCGGATGCGGATACTTGCGCGCAACGGGATCGGCGGTATGGCAATGGCGCATAAGGTCATGACCGGCATCGACGATGGACTTGACATCCTCGCCCATCTCTATCATGTGGAAGCCGTCGGCAAGCAGCTTTACGTTGGGATGATTTACGCGGCGAGCCATCTCGGCACCCTCGGATACCAGCTGTATTATGTTGCATTCCTTTACGCGCAGCGGCTCAATTGCAATAATCGTGCCGCTGGGCTTGGCAATATCGCCCGCCATGTTGAGATATTCGGCAACCTGATCCAGCGCCTTATCCATCGGGAAAGTGATTTTACCGGACTCATCCACCGGTATATTGCGCGCGCCGCTGGAGCCGAATACGACCACGGGCAGCTTGATTTCGGCAGCGCGGTCAAACGCTTCCTTCAGGAATTCGCGCACGGGATTAAGGTCGGCATCGGGTCCGGTCAGGCGGAACTTGCCCGGCAGCATGCCGTTCATGGCTTCGCAGTGTATGGGCATATCAAACATGCGCTTTTTCCACTCGTCAAATTCAGCGCGGGGCAGTGACATAATCTGTGAAAAGCCGCATTCAATGTAGTCGTAACCGATCTCGTAAGCGGTTACAGCGTCTTCTATGCTCCTGCATACACCCAGTTTGATCATGTTTAGCCAACTCCTCTATCACTTATTAGCGCACACTGTGCGCCTGTGTTACTTACCCGCCAACTCGATTATCGCGGCGGCTATCATCTTGGCGTTGCGCACAAACTCATCAAGATCAACGAACTCATCCGGCATATGTATACGGTTATCGGTGCCCGGATAGGCATTACCGAATGCAACGGCGTTTTCCATACTGCGGGCATATGTGCCGCCGCCGATGGCTATCGTGTAGCCCTTTTCGCCGGTCACGCGCTCGTAGGCACGCAACAGTCCTTGCACCACGAAGTGATCCTTAGGTACGTACA
>CAYTOU010000023.1:0-16764 GCA_964439295.1 uncultured Oscillospiraceae bacterium | reverse complement strand
GATAACGAAAATAGGGGAGTGACAAAGCTCCAAAACAAGAAACGCCGCTGGCTCTGGGCGAGTCAAGCAGCGAAAGAATCCAATCGCAACTTCCAATATAAATCCGTTCTCTCTTGTCTGCTTATCGCATAGCTACATCAGAAAGGCCGCAGGCGAACGGCTTTTCTTTGCAGCTTTCTTTTCCCGAAAAGAAAGCGCGTTCCCTTGCTGCGCTTACAGCAACCCATCATCAGAAAGGCCGCAGGCAGCTCAGCTTTCTTTGCAGCTTTCTTTTTCAAAAGAAAGCGCGTTCCCCCTCCCCACTAAAAAAGCGCACCCGCCAGAAAAGCGGATGCGCAGTTTTTTAGAGTTTAGCGGAAGATCTTACTTGTGGACGATGTCCTTAAGCAGAACCTTGCCGTTGGCGCCGATAACGACGTTCTCCAGAACATCGTCGCTGTAGAGAGCAACGGCGTTGGAGTGGTATAGCGGGATCATGCCGCAGTCGTCTTCAACCAGGACCTTCTCAGCCTCGTGCAGCAGGTTCATGCGCTCAGCCTGATCGATGGTCTCAAGGGACTTGTTGTAAGCCTCGTCAAAGGCCTCGGAGGAGTACTTGCCGGCGTTGATGAAGTTGCCGGTGACGAAGATGGACAGCATGTTGCTGGCATCCATGTAGTCAGCGCCCCAGCCCTGAGGAGTGATGTCGAACTTGCCCGCGTCGCGTAGCTCGGTCATAGCAGCCTTCTCCATCGGCTCGAGCTGTACGGTGATGCCCAGGTTCTCTTCCCAGGTCGCCTGTAGGTACTCGAAGATGGTGGTGTAGTCGGCGCTGTTGTTGGAGTAGGAGCAGGTGATTACCGGGAAGCCTTCGCCGTTGGGATAGCCGGCCTCGGCCAGCAGAGCCTGAGCCTGCTCAACATCGGTGGCTACAAGATCGCCGCCCTCGGTGCGGAAATCAACATCGCTGGAGCTGCCGGGGAAGCCGTGACCGACATAAGCGGTAGCAGGGGTCTTGGTGCCCAGCAGTAGGGTGTTGCACAGGAAGTCGCGGTCGATGCACAGGGACAGAGCCTTGCGTACCTTGGCGTCAGCCAGAGCATTGCCCTCGGTGTCCTGAGTGTTGACGAGCAGGAAGTTGGAGGACAGAGCGGAAGTGGAGTGATACAGACCGGCCTCCTGCAGACGCTCGGTCTCCTCGGACGGATAGGTCGTGATCAGGTCAACTTCGCCGGTCTCCAGCAGGGACAGGGTGGTGTTGGAGTCGTCGATAAGCTTTACAACCAGCTTGTCAAGAGCAACGGTGTCCTTGCCGTAGTAGGTCTGGTTCTTCTCGAATACGATTTCCTGATCCTCATCGCAGGATACCATGTTCAGGTAGCCGTTGGTGATGGACTTGGAAACATCCCACGCCCAGTTGCCGGTGCCGTCTTCGGTAACGCAGTCAGAGCGCAGCGGATAGAAGGTGGAGTAGGTCAGAATGGAGTCGAAGTAGGTGCAGGGCTGCTCCAGAGTGATCTCCAGAGTGTAGTCGTCAATAGCCTTAACGCCCAGCTCGCTGACTTCCATGGTGCCGTCGGAAATGGCGGTGCCGTTCTTCAGGAACTGACCATAGTCACGCATGTAGGTAGAACCAACAGCGGGGTCTACCAGACGCTGCATGGAGTATACGTAGTCGGAAGCGGTAACAGGCTTGCCGTCGTTCCATACGGCATCCTCGCGCAGGTGGAAGGTCCAAACGGTGGCATCGTCCGAAACGTCTACGCTGGTAGCGCCCGCCAGCTCAAAGCCGGTAGCGGTTACGCGGTATAGACCTTCGTACATCTGGGCCATAAGCCATGCACCGGTAGAACCGGCATTCCAGTGGGTATCCAGGTTGGGGCTGGTCTCCATCGCGATGGTAACTACGTTTTCGCTCGCGGCCTCATCAGCCATAGCAAACGAAGCGCAGCTGAACATCATCATTACCGCCAGCACGAGTGCAAGAAGTTTGCGCATGTGAGTTTCCTCCCTGAAATTTTATTTATTTTACGGGGCATTGCCCTCATAAAACCGTGATGATAATCCGCTTAGTCTATCTCGCGGAAGTGGTGGCACGCAACCATGTGCCCGGGCGATACTTCCTCCATGACAGGCGCGACGTTTTTGCATTCCTCGGTCGCATAGCGGCAACGGGTGCAGAATACGCAGCCCTTGGGGGGATTGATGGGACTGGGCACATCGCCCTGCAAAATCTCGCGGTGACGCGTGCGGCTGGTCTTGGGGTCGGGTACCGGTATAGCGCTCAGTAGCGCGCGTGTGTACGGGTGCAGAGGATGCTTGTATAGATCCTCGGACTCGTTTATCTCCATTACGTGCCCTAAGTACATGACCACAACATGCTGCGATATGTGGCGTACAACCGCCAGATCGTGCGCAATGAAGAGGTACGCCATGCCCAGTTGCTGCTGAAGGTCCATCAGCATGTTGATTATCTGCGCCTGTATCGATACGTCCAGAGCCGATACAGGCTCGTCCAGTACCATGAACTCCGGCTTTATGACCATCGCGCGCGCAATCGATATGCGCTGACGCTGGCCGCCCGAAAACTCGTGCGGGAAGCGGGAGAGGTGCTCGCTGTTTAGACCAACCAGCTTTATCTGCTCCAGTATGCGCTCGTGACGCTCGGCGGCGCTTATGTCGGGCATCTGTATCGCAAGCGGTTCGCCCACGATTTCACCTATCGACATGCGCGGGTCGAGCGAGGAATACGGATCCTGGAATACCATCTGCATGCGGCGGCGATAGGGCGCCATGTCGCAGTGCGTGATGTCGTTGCCGTCAAATATTATCTTGCCGTCCGTGGGGTCGTTGAAGCGCATTAGCGTGCGTCCGATTGTCGACTTGCCGCAGCCCGACTCGCCGACCAGACCCACCGTCTCGCCCTGACGTACCTTGAACGATACGCCGTCAACCGCCTTTACGACGGCATTCTTGTTCGCGCGCGTGCGCTTTCTGACCGGAAAGTATGTCTTAAGGTTCTCTACTTCCAATATGAATTCATTGCTGCTCATACTTTTGCCTCCTGCTCCGCAGTCTTGAGCGCCGATAGCCAGCAGCGCGAATAGTGTCCCTCGCCGACCTTTATAAGCTCGGGTCTGCGGTTTAGGCAAAGCTTCATGCACTTGTCGCAGCGCGAGGCAAATGCACAGCCTTCGGGCAGCATCATCAGGTCAACAGGCGAACCGGTTATCGGCACCAGTCGCTTGCTTTCGGTGTTCTGTACCGCCTCGGGTAGACACCTGAGAAGTCCCGACGTGTACGGATGCGACGTTTCGTAGAATAGATCGTCGGTCGCCGCGCTTTCCATTATCTGACTGCCGTACATGACGTTCACGCGGTCGCATAGATCGGATACTATGCCCAGATCGTGGGTAATCATGATTATGGACGTGTTGACCTTCTTCTGCAGATCCTTCATCAGCTCCAGTATCTGCGCCTGTATGGTCACGTCAAGCGCCGTGGTGGGCTCGTCCGCGATTAGTATGGACGGATTGCACGCCAGCGCCATCGCTATCATAACCCTCTGACGCATGCCGCCCGAAAACTCGTGCGGATACTGCTTTATGCGCATCTCGGGCTGCGGTATGCTAACCATTTCGAGTAGCTCTATCGCGCGCTTCTTAAGCGCCGCGCCCTCAAGTCCCATGTGCAGACGCAACGTCTCTTCCAGCTGATTGCCCACGGTGTATAGCGGGTTGAGCGATGTCATGGGGTCTTGGAATATCATCGCTATGTCCTTGCCGCGGATTTTGTTGAACTCCTTGTTCTTTATCTTGGATATGTCGCGGCCGTGCAGCTTTATCGTGCCGGTTATCTTGGCAGTGTCGGGCAGCAGGCGCATAAGCGCGTTCGCCGTGACCGACTTGCCCGAGCCGGACTCGCCGACTATGCCCAGTATTTCGCCCTCGCGCAGCTTGAATGACGAGTGCGTAACCGCGTGTACCACGCCCGAAGGCGTGTGGAATTCTACGCTCAGATCGTCTACCTCGAGTACGTATTTGTTCTCGTTCATTTGCTCAGCTCCCCAGTTGGTAGTGTTTTTTGCGTGACTTTTTTAAGTGTCAGTATCACTTGCGCATACGCGGGTCGAGCGCGTCGCGCAGCGCATCGCCGAGCACGTTGAAGCAGAGTATTATTAGGCTTATTATAACCGCCGGATATACCATGTTGAGCGGATAGCTCATTATGCCGTTGAGCGCGTCATTGGCCATGGAACCCAGCGAAGGGACGGGCGCGGCAACGCCCAGTCCTATGAATGATAGGAATGACTCGGTCATAATCGCGCTGGGAACAACGCCGGTAGCCGATATGATTATTACGCCAATCGAGTTGGGCAGCAGGTGGCGCTTTATGACCCACTTGGACTTGGCGCCCATCGCCTCGGCGGCGAGCACGTATTCCTGCGTGCGGTTCATAAGCAGCGCACCGCGTACCGAGCGCGCCATGCCCAGCCAGTTAAACAGCGCCAGGACTATGAATATCGATATAAGTCCCGCGCCCATCGACGCAAATACCGTAAAGCGCGGATTGGATATAAGCTCCTTCAAAGGATCGCGCAGAACGACCGACAGAAGTATTATTATCAGCATGGAGGGTACGGTCATCATCAGGTCGACAAAGCGCATCATGAGGTTATCCCATATGCCGCCCACATACGCCGCGATTGCGCCGTATGTAATACCTATAAGACAGACCAGAACCATCGTAACCACGCCGACCAGCAGCGATATGCGCGTGCCGTACATTACGCGTACGAATATGTCGCGTCCCAGCTTGTCGGTGCCGAAGGGGTGCGCGAAGCTGGGTCCCTGACGTACATCGGCGCTCTGCCCCTTGTACGTATACGGGGAAATGATGGGTCCGAATATGGCGGCGAGTATTATTATAATAAGCAGCGTCAGCATGACCATGGCGAGCTTGTTGCGCTTGAAGCGGCGCATGGCGTCCTTCCAATAGGAAACGGACGGGCGCATCTGGTCGTTCATTGCCTTCTCTTCGGCCGTGGCGGGCGCTAGCTCTTCGGGTGATATGCCCAGTTTCTTAAGCGTTTCTACGCTGGGTGTGGCGTTTTCCTGCATTTTGACGCCCTCCTTACATCTTGATACGCGGGTCGATTATGCCGTAAAGCAGGTCAACCACGTAGTTGCATGCGATAAGCAGTACCGCGAAGAATATCGTCGTGCCCATTATGAGCGGATAGTCGCGGGAGGTTATCGACGAAATGAAGTACTTACCTATGCCGTTTATCGCAAATACCTTCTCAACGACGAACGAGCCGGTCAGTATGCCCGCAATCATGGGTCCCATCGATGTTACGACAGGAATCAGGGCGTTGCGCAGGGCGTGCTTAAACATTATCTTGAATGTGCTTAAGCCCTTTGCGCGCGCGGTCTTTATGTAGTCCTGACCGGTCACGTCCAGCATGGTCGTACGGGTCAGGCGCGCCAGGTTGAACATGGGATATATCGCCATGCCGAATATGGGCATGATGTAGCTTGTCCAGTCGCTTAGGTACGCTATCGGCAGTAGCGACAGCCATACGCCGAATATAAGCATCAGCGCGATAGTCATTATAAAGCTGGGCACGGACACGAACAGCGACGCCATAAATATGAATATGCGGTCGAATATCGAGTTGTGCTTCATCGCCGCCAGTACACCAAGCGGTATACCTATAAACACCGCCAGCGCCAGCGCGATAAGTCCAAGCTTTGCCGATATCGGGAAGTGCTCGGCGATTACACTGGTTACCGAGTCACCGGATTTGACGACCATGGATACGCCCATGTCGCCTTGGAACAGCGCGCGTAAGTAATTGCCGAACTGCACCATAATGGGTTGGTCGTAGCCGTACTTTTCAAGCAGCTTTTGAGTGACCTCGGGGTTTACGTTTTCGCCCAGGAACGGTCCGCCCGGTACAATCTGCATCAGGAAGAACGTAAGGACAATTACCAGAAACAGTGTCACGATTGACGTAATGAAACGTCGGATTGCATACCTGAACATTCTTTTAATCACCTGCACATTCCATATGTATATCCACATACTACTACTTTTTGACGGATTGCGCAACCTATATTTCAATTGAGAATTTATTAAATCAATCATCACATTTTATAAGTCCATAAGTTGTGCAGTCAGCTAAAAAATATGGCTTATCGATTAATGTCAAGCACAGGAAAAGCATCGGAAAAGAAACTGCAAAAGTGAGTTGCACGCCGGTAAAATTGAGCGCAAAAAGTGTGTCGAATGCGCATTTCGGTAAAGGGAAGATTGCGCGTCGCGCGACAAATTTGCGCGGAAAAACCGACATCAAAATGGCGTTTATCTGGAAATTTCGGCTGTGATGATTCAGACAAAATGCAAACTTGCAATTTCGAAAAATATACCTCTGCATGAGGAAAGCAAAGAAAATGAATAATGCCCGCCGCAGTGCAATTCATATGCAACGCGGCGGGCATATTTGTGCGATACGCAAAATGGGTTATATGAGTATACCGTTGCAGTGATCCAGCTCGTGCTGAATGACCTGTGCCGTCCAGCCTGAAAAGCGTTGACGGTAATGCTTAAAGCCCATGTCGTAGTATTCCAGCTCAATCGTGCGCCAGCGGTGGGTACCGCGCTCGCCGTCCAGCGATAGGCACCCCTCGCATGCCTCGTATGAGCCGCTCTTATTGAGTATCACGGGATTGACCATCACCATGAGCAGGGGACCGGCGTATATAGCGATGATGCGCTTGCGCGCGCCTATCATGTTGGCGGCAAGTCCGGCGCAGTGCTCCTGATGCGCCTTGAGCGTGTCGCTTAGATCCAGCATGACCTGAAGGTCCTTGTCTGTGGCCTCCTCGCAGGGCTGGCTTAAAAAGAAAGTATCCCTTATAATCGGCTTAACCATTGGTGCTCCTTTCCGTCGCAAGCGCGCGTTGCGCCTCAATATGCTGCTGCGTCGATATCGCGCGCAGAGCTTCGTCGGCGGCTATACTGTCAAAAATTTTATTTATAAGCGTGTCCAGCGGCGAGCCCGCCGTATAGTCCGCGGGCGCGAAGAAGTTTATGCGCCCGTCGCGCATTATGCCGTGTACCTTTGTGCGGTCGCACGTGTACGGGTCGTATACGCCTATCGAATGACCGCCGCGCGACGATACCAGCTTCATGCAGGGTATATCGGTTTCGCTGTCGCCTAAGTATATCATATTTGAAAAGGGTATGCGCCTGTCCTCGGGCGACTGATGCGCATTGACTGCCGGGTCGTTTATGTCCAGCACGCCCTTTTCTATGCGGAACAGGAACTGTGTCTTGTTGGTATAGTTGACCGCCTGCGCCGGCCAGCGCGCCTCGCCCCGCTCGTCAAAGCAGAACGCGCTCGCGTATATGCGCTCGAATTCGCCGGCTATCGTCGTACCCTCTATCATCTCTTTAAGACCCGACGATATTATGTAGTGCTCCAGACGCAGACCGCGCTGCGCAGCCGCCTTCCTCGTGCGGGCGAACCATTCGCGCACGCCCGGGTACAGCCGCACGCGCGCGCCGTATGCGCGCAATGCCTGCATGCTCACCGTGAGCCGTCCGCGCGCCTCCTCCAGCATGGTGTACATGTATGCGAGGTTCTGATCCATGCCGCACGCCTTGCTCATGCTGTTTGAGCGGCGCCAGAATGCGTCCACATCCAGTCCCAGACTCTGTATATATCCCTGCGCCTGCATATCGGTGGGGCTGAGCGTCTTGTCGAAGTCGTAGCATATCGCGGCTATGGGCATTTTATCCGCCTTGAGTTCGCCGTCCATCGCATGCTCCCTCCCGATATGTGCGTCTATGTAAATGATTCTATACTAAAAAGCCCGCTTCGTCAATAGTCGGTTAAACCTGCATTGACATTAACATCATTTGAAAGCTTTAAAGCGCGCACGCGGAAGTGCGCAATCCGCCGCCCAATTGCCATCTTCAAAAAAATTGCCCGTGTGCGCATAATGTATCAAAACTGTTGATACATAGTATCAGCCGAATCGATAACAGAATTAACAATAGCCGTATATAATAGCCATCAATTCAAGGGAAGATAATTCAAAAAGGATGTGTGAGCACTATGAAAAAGACTATCCGCAGACTGGCCGCTATGCTGGCATTGGCTCTGATGATGGTATCCGTACTGGGCGTGGCAAGCGCCGACTCCAAGACTTATAATATAGGTATCATACAGCTGGTACAGCATCCCGCGCTGGATCAGGCGACTCAGGGCTTTGAGGATGCCCTGACCGAAAAGCTGGGCGCGGACAATGTCACGTTCGACTATCAGAACGCTCAGGGCGATTCCGCCAACTGCGCGACCATAGTCAACGGCTTTGTTTCCTCTAATGTCGACCTGATACTGGCCAACGCGACCGCCGCGCTGCAGGCCGCGTACACCGGCACCGCGACCATACCGATACTGGGCACCTCCATTACCGACTATGCGACCGCGCTGGATATAGACGACTTTACCGGCACCACCGGCTATAACGTATCCGGTACTTCCGACCTGGCTCCCCTTGATCAGCAGGCCGAAATGCTGAACACCATGTTCCCGGATGCCAAGAAGGTTGGCCTTCTGTACTGCACCGCCGAGCCCAACTCGATATATCAGCTGGACACCATAACCCCTTACCTTGAGGGCTACGGCTACGAGGTCGAGCGTTACGGCTTTACCGACTCCAACGATATCGCGTCCGTTGTGACCAGCGCATGCGAATCCTGCGATGTACTGTATATCCCCACCGATAACACCGCCGCCAACAATACCGAGGTTATCGCAAACATCTGCCTGCCCGCGAAGATTCCGGTAATCGCCGGTGAAGAGGGCATATGCAAGGGCTGCGGCGTGGCTACGCTGTCGATAAGCTACTACGACATCGGCTACAAGGCCGGCGAAATGGCGTACGACATACTGGTAAATGGCGCCGACATAACCACGATGCCCATCGAGTACGCACCCACCGTTACCTGCGAATACAACGCGGAAATATGTCAGGAACTTGGCATAACCCCGCCGGAAGGCTATGTGGCAATAGAGACCGACGCTTAAGTAAGCGTACATAAATCCACATAATATAAGGATAGTATCGCATATGTCCGAGCGACGCAGCTCATGCTGCGCCGCCCGGCTCGTTTTTGTGTATTACGGCAAAACTAAAAATTCGGGAGGAAGTTTAAGTTGGAAATATCATCGCTGCTCAATGCAATGCCGGGCGCGTGTGCACAGGGTCTCATATGGGGCATAATGGCAATCGGCGTATATATCACATATAAAATACTGGATGTTGCGGATCTGACCGTCGACGGCACCATGTGCACGGGCGGCGCGGTGTGCGTCGTCATGATGCTTAACGGATATAGCATTTGGGTTTCTCTCATATGCGCGTTCCTGGCGGGCATGCTCGCCGGACTCGTGACCGGCATATTCCATACATTCATGGGCATACCGGCGATACTCGCCGGAATACTGACCCAGCTGGCGCTGTACTCGATAAACCTGCGCATAATGGGCTCTCCTAACCAGGCGATAAGCGTGCGCAAGTACTCGCTGCTGGTATCCCTTATGTATATCCCCCAGGCAATAGTAATCGCCGCCATATTCGTGGTCGTGCTGATAATCGTTCTGTACTGGTTCTTCGGTACCGAACTGGGCTGCTCGCTGCGCGCAACCGGCTGCAATCAGGACATGGCGCGCGCGCAGGGCATAAACACTAACCTAAATAAGGTGCTGGGACTCATGCTGTCCAACGGCATTGTGGCTTTGTCCAGCGCGCTCTACTCTCAGTATCAGGGCTTTGCCGATATCAACATGGGACGCGGCGCGATAGTAATCGGCCTTGCGGCTGTCATAATAGGCGATGTCGTGTTCGGTAAGGTCTTTAGGAATTTCGCATTGAGGCTACTGGGCGTGGCGCTGGGCGCGGTCATGTACTATCTGGTCATACAGGTCGTGCTGTGGCTGGGACTCAACACCGATGACCTTAAGCTATTGACCGCTCTGGTCGTGGGCGTGTTCCTGTCGGTACCGTACCTGAAGGGGCGCTATTTTAATAAGGCCGGAAAGGCGGCAAAGTAAATGCTTGAGATAAAGAATATATGTAAGACATTCAACGCGGGCACTATAAACGAAAAGCGCGCGCTGTGCGGGGTGTCGCTGACGCTCAACGACGGCGACTTTGTGACGGTAATAGGCGGTAACGGCGCGGGCAAGTCGACGCTGCTCAACGCCGTGGCGGGCGTATGGAATGTGGACTCGGGCACGATAAGCATTGACGGCGTGGACGTGACGCGCCTGCCCGAATACAAGCGCGCCCGCTATATCGGCAGGGTATTCCAGGACCCGCGCATGGGCACTGCCGCCGATATGTGGATCGAAGAGAACATGGCGCTGTCGGCGCGCCGCGGTCAGCATCGCACATTGCGCGCGGGCATAACCAATAAGGAGCGCGAGGAGTTCAAAACGCAGCTGGCGACATTGGGATTGGGCCTTGAGGATCGCATGACCACAAAGGTGGGTCTGCTGTCGGGCGGCCAGCGTCAGGCGTTGACTCTGCTAATGGCGTCGCTCAAGCGCCCGCGGCTGCTTCTGCTGGACGAGCACACGGCGGCGCTCGACCCCAAGACGGCGGCAAAGGTACTCGAGACCACCGAAAAGCTGGTCAACCGCGATAAGCTGACCACGATGATGATTACGCACAACATGCGCGACGCGATCGCGCACGGCAATCGCCTGATAATGATGCACGAAGGCCAGTGCATACTGGACATAAAGGGCGAGGATAAGAAAAAGCTCACTGTTGAAGACCTGCTGCACGAGTTCGAAAAGGCGAGCGGCGAGCAGTTCGCATCCGATAAGGCTCTACTGAGCTAAGAGCGCGTTTGGCGAAAGGCGGTGATACGGCATGGAACTGCGCAACCTGGCGTCATTCGTGCGCGCAAGCGAGCTGCACAGCTTTTCGCAGGCCGCCAAGGAGTTGGGCTACTCCCAGTCCGCCATATCCATGCAGATAAGCCAGTTGGAAAGCGAGCTGGACACGCGCCTGTTTGACCGCGTGGGCAAGACGATAGCCTTAACTCCGCAGGGCAGACAGTTTTTCGAATACGCCCAGAACATACTGCGCATGGTCGAAAATGCACAGAGCGTAATGCGCAATGCGACCAACGTGAACGGTCAATTGCGCATCGCTATGGCCGAGTCCATATGCATGTCGCTTTTCCCGGATACGCTTACAGAATACCGGCGGCTATACCCGGATGTGCAGCTGATAATAAAGTCCTCCACGACCGAAAACATGTTCCGCGCGCTTGCGCAAAACGACGTGGACTTAGTGTATCAGCTGGACAATCAGGTATACCGCTCCGACCTAGTCGTGCCGCTATGCACGCGCGTGCCCATCATATTCATTGCGCCCGCCGATCACCCGCTGGCGAGTAGGCAAAGCGTCGACCTTGAGGAGTGCGTGAACTACCCGTTCATACTGACCGAAAAGGGACTCAGTTACCGCTCGCAGCTGGACGCACTGCTGGCGGCGCGCGGACTTGAGATAAAGCCGGTGCTTGAGATAGGCAATACCGATGTCATATGCCGCCTGGTCGAAAGCGGCATGGGTCTGGCCTTCCTGCCCGAGTTCGTGGCGCGCGCATCGCTGGACGCGGGACGCATAAAGCAGTTGCACGTAAGCGGCGTGGATGTAAAGCTGTATAGGCAGCTTATTTACAGCAAGGGCAAATGGATGACCCCGGCAATGCAGGCGCTGATAGACCTGATTTGCATGGGCGAAAGCGAATGCGAAGAATAACCAAATGGCAATTGAGCGGCGCAAGCCTGCGTTTAGAAAAAAAGCGCGGACTTGCGCCGCTTTTGATTTTGTTTATATATTGACTCATTCGATTTGGGTGTGTATACTTTATGCGGGATGAGCGCACATGCTTATCTTTATAGTAAAGAAGAAAAGTGCCGCGTACAGCGCGCACAGAGGAATACAATATGAATAGACAGGACACATACGATATATTTAAGCAGCCCGGCAACGCTTACCGCGGCAAACCCTTCTGGTCATGGAACGGTGAGCTAAACGAAAAGGAGCTCATTCGTCAGGTGGGCGTAATGCGCAAGATGGGCTTTGGCGGCTTCTTCATGCATTCGCGTTCGGGTCTTATCACCGAGTATCTGGGCGAAGAGTGGTTTAAGCTTATTAACGCCGTGGCGGATGAGGGCGCAAGGCAGGGCATGGAGGTATGGCTCTACGATGAGGATCGCTGGCCCAGCGGAAGCGCGGGTGGCAAGGCGACTGCCGAAGAGAAGTACCGCATGAAGAGCCTATACGTATACGAGCGCGCCGCCGCGCCCTACATATCGGGCGAAAGCGAATTGCCCAAGTGCGATTACCTTTTCGCCGCGCGCATAGCCGAGGACGGCGTTTGCATGAGCGATTACCGCGCGCTGAGTGCGGGCGACAACGCATGCGATGTATTTGAAAGCCTAAAGGGCGAGGGACTGGATAAGCTGCTAGAGATGCGCATTAAGCTAGACGAACCCTCCAGCAACTATAACGGCAACACGTATTTGGACACAATGAGCGTGGAAGCTGTGGATAAGTTCATCGAGATAACCCACGAGCAGTACGCCAAGCATTGCGGCAAGCGCTTGGGCAGCGTCATAAGCGGCATATTCACCGACGAGCCGCATCGCGGTCATGCATTGGACAATACCGCGGTATCCGATGACGGCACGCGCTCCTGCGCGATATTCTATACCGGCGATATATTTTCGGAATTTGAAAAGCGGTACGGATATGATGTACGCGCGCGCCTGCCCGAGTTATTCTTTAGGCTAAACGGCGAAAAGGTATCGCGCCCGCGCATAGACTACTTTGACCTGGGCTGCAATCTGTTTAACGAGCGCTTTATAGGGCGCATAAACACATGGTGCGAGCATCACAATATGATCTTGACCGGTCATGTGCTGCACGAAAACACGCTGTCCAATCAAACCGTTCCCAACGGCTCGCTCATGCGGTCGTACGAAAACATGGACTGGCCGGGCATAGACTTTCTGGGCGAGGACGAGCGCTGCTACTGGATAGCGCGCCAGTGCCAGTCGGTCTGCCGCCAGATGGGCAAAAAGTGGATGCTGTCCGAGCTGTACGGCGTGACCGGATGGCGTAGCGACATGCGCATGTATAAGGTAATAGGCGATTGGCAGGCGCTTCTGGGCGTAAACGTGCGCTGCCCGCACCTGAGCTGGTACACAATGGAGGGTCAGAGCAAGCGCGACTACCCGGCGAGCATATCGTATCAGTCGCCCTACTATAGCGACTTTGACGCGCTGGAAAGCTACTTTGCGCGCTTTGGACTTATGATGAGCGAAGGTCAGCCGCTATGCGACACGCTGGTCATAAACCCGATAGAGAGCGCGTGGGGTCTGGCGCACATAGGCTGGTCCAACTGGATATACGCGCATACGGCCGATGAAAAGGCGCTCGAAAAGCGCTATGCCGATGTGTTTAACGAGCTGATGAGCGCGCGCCTCGACTTCGACTACGCCGACGAACAGACGCTTATGCATTCGGCGCGCATTGAGCGCGAGGGCGACGATGTTATGCTGCGCATTGGCGCGGCGTGCTATCGCAATGTGCTTTTGACCGGACTCATTACCGTGCGCTCGAGCACGATTAAGCTATTGAGCGAATTCATTAAGGCGGGCGGCTATGTGGCCATTGCCGGCGAGCTTCCCGAATATGTGGACGGCGAACGCTGCTCAAAGTGTCGTGAGCTCATAGACGCGGGCGCGCATGTGCTGCCCGAAACCGGCTTTGCATACGAGCTTGCCGCGCGCGAAAACTATCCCGTAAAGTGCGATGCCCAGGGTAGCGTATACATGCAGGTGCGCATGGCGGGCGATGACTACATCGTCGCACTGCTCAACAGCGACCGCGAGCACGCGTCCGGCGAGTTTAACGTGACTCTTCCCGCGGGCTACCACGCGCAGGAGTGGGACATGCTTACCGGCGAGCGGTACGCATTGGCGCCCGAGGATGGCAAAATTAAGTGCGCGCTGGAGGCGGCGGGCACTATGCTAATCATACTCACGCGCGATGACGATGCGCTCGAATGCCGTCCCAAGCCGCTTACGGTTATCAAAGAATGTGAGCTGCCCAGTGACGCGCAATACGCCTATACGCTTGACGAACCCAACGTGTGCCTACTGGATCAGGCGTCGTGGACATGGAACGGTGGGGAAGAGCAGCCCGCGCAGGAGGTGCTGCGCGTGGACAATGCCGTGCGCGACATGCTGTCAATCGAGCGGCGCGGCGGCGAGATGCTCCAGCCGTGGTTCTCAAAGGGCATGTATACCGATGTGTACGGTAGACTCACGCTCAAGTACCGCTTTGACTGCATTACATTGCCCAAGGGTAATGTATATATAGCCGGCGAGCGCCCCAACGAGCAACGCTACAGCATAAACGGCATACCGCTTACCGCGCCCGATCCCGAAGACTGGTGGGCGGACAACGCCTTTATAAAGATGCCCGTGCCCGAAGGCGCAATTCACCCGGGCGAAAATGTAGTCGAAATAGAGGTCGACTTTAAGCGCACGACCAATATAGAGGCGATATACCTGTTGGGCGATTTCGGCGTATGCGTAGGCGATGACTGCGTGAACACGATAACCGCTCTGCCCGATACCGTGGATCTAAGCGATCTGCAGAGCGGCGCATTGCCCTTCTATACCGGGCGCATTACGTACCGCGTGCCTTATAGTGTATACGGCGCGCTAATCGACCCCGATGCCGCGCGCGTGCTTATACAAATACCGCATGCCGTGGGCGCTCTTATAGATGTCGATGACGGCGAAAAAACACAGCGCATTATGTGGGAGCCTTACACCGCGGACGTAACCGACGCGGTGCGCGCGGGGCGCACGATATCGATTACGCTTGTCAACACGCGCCGCAATGTGTTCGGCCCCATGCATGTGCTGCCCGCCGAATGCCGCATATGCGGTCCGGACAGCTTTACAACGACGGGCGACAACTGGAGCGATTCGTATACGTTCAACCCGGCACAATTGGGCGATGTGAAGTTCGTAAGCGGCGATTAACGGTATTTAGATCGAAATTCCTCACTTTACCCTGCCTTCTTAGAAGGTAAACGCAAACTTTTGTCGAATTAAATAAATACGAAAATATTCAATCGGGGTGAGGAATACGTGAATTACCAGCCTACTTACGAATCAGTGCATCAGCACAAGCTGCCCAAGTGGTTTGACGATGCCAAGTTCGGTATATATGTACATTGGTCGCTGTTTTCGGTACCGGCATATGCCGCCGAGCAGACGCGCGATATAAGCGAATCGATGGCGGAGTCCATTAGCGCCACATATGCAAACAACCCCTATGCCGAGTGGTATCTCAACTCACTGCGCATAGACGGCTCGCCCACGCAGGCGTTCCACAAAAAGCACTACGGCGACAAGAGCTATTTCGACTTCCAGCGCGATTTCGAAGAGCAGAATGCCAAGCTCAATGTGGACGACTGGGCAAAGCTGATGGAGCAGGCGGGTGCCAAGTACTGCGTATTCGTCACAAAGCATCACGACGGATACACGCTCTGGCCGACCGACACGCCCAATCCGATTATACCCAACTACTATTCCAAGCGCGACTTTGTGGGCGAGCTCACAAATGCGGTTCGCGCGCGCGGCATGAAGATGGGTCTATACTACTCCGGCGTATTCGACTGGACGTTCAAGACCGAATACCCGATTGATAGCGGGCGCAATTTCCTAAGGCATCAGGACATGCCCAAGGAATACATCGACTACTCGGTCAAGCACCTGTTTGAATTGGTCGACAAGTATAAGCCCTCGATACTGTGGAATGACATAGCCTTCCCGTACGGCTATAACCTAAACGAGCTGTTCGCGCACTACTACAACACTGTCGAAGAAGGCGTAATAGACGACCGCTGGAATCAGATGAAGATACCGCGCACCGAAGCGGAATGGGCGGCGTTTGAGAAAAACGGCGGCAAATGCTTTGTCGAAAACACGACCACGCACTTTGACTTCACTACGCCCGAATACAAGCTGTTCGATGCGCAGCAGCCGGTCAAGTGGGAGTGCACGCGCGGCATAGGTCGCTCGTTCGGCTTCAACCGCACCGAGTGCGGCGCCGACTACCTAAATGGCGCGCAGATAATAGACATGCTCGTGCGCATAGTGAGCCGCGGCGGCAACCTCCTGCTCAACATAGGACCGCGCGCCGATGGCACGATACCGTATGAGCAATCTAAACCGCTGCTCGAAGTGGGTCAGTGGCTCAAGACCAACGGCGAGGCGATATACGGCACGCATCCGGCAAAGATACTGGAGTACAAGGACAGCGAAGGCTGCTCTGTGTGCACGACGCGCCATCACCACGCGCTGTACGCGATCGCACTGCGCCCCGAGCTTCCGGGCAGCTACGCCATAAACGGTCTGGTACTGCCCGAGGGACTGCATGTGGAGCTGTTGGGCGTGGGCGAGATACAGTGGTATCCCGAAGAGGATTGCACCGTGCTTGAGATACCCGAAAACATACCCAAGCAGCCCGCGTACGCGTTCAAGATCTATCGTTGGGAATAAAAGTCAAAATAATTCATTCGCCCGCGACTTTAAGCATAAGTCGCGGGCAAATTAGATTTGCCTTAAAATAGCGCCGCTTGCATATTCGATAACCAAACTTACATATC
>CAYTOU010000022.1:0-16846 GCA_964439295.1 uncultured Oscillospiraceae bacterium | reverse complement strand
TGTTACGGACTGATCGATTACGGGATTACCAACAAGAGTCGTGGGAACCTTTTCGCTCTCCAGTATGGCAGGACCCATATCCACGCGCGCCGCAGTTACACTGCCGGCGGGCAGATAAAGCTTAATGTGCTTTATGCCGCTACGCGTTTCGATATCCATCTCGGTCTTATGCACAATGCCGGACTCGTACAGGTACTTGGCCATGCAGCGAATGGCGTTGCCGCACATCAATCCTTCGGAACCATCCAGATTGAACATGCGCATCTTGGCATCCGCAACGCGGGAAGGCAGCATCGCGACTACACCGTCGCCGCCAATGCCGTAATGGCGATCGGACAAGAGAACCGACAGCGACTCGGGGCTGATTATGTTCTCCTTGAAGCCGTCAAAGTAGATGTAGTCATTGCCGCAACCCTGCATCTTGGTGAAGGACAGGCGGGTCTTTTCGGTACGCAGATGGCCGATATCCACCAGTTCGGTAGATATGAGCGAGTAGCGCGAACGCAGCGAGTTAGCCAATGCCACCGCAGTATCCAGCGAGGTCAGGCAGGGTATTGCGCGCTCAACTGCCTTACGGCGTATCTTAACCGAATCACGGTTGGGCAGACGACCCTTTGCAGAGGTCGATATGACGTACTGCACCTTGCCGCTTTCAAGCAGCGTCATGGCGTTGAAGTCGCTTTCGTGTATCTTGCCTATTATCTGGCTCTTTATGCCCGCATCGGCCAGCGCACGCGCCGTGCCTTCGGTTGCATACAGCTGGAAGCCCAGATCGGCGTACTTGCGCGCGATATCCGGTATCTCGAACTTATCGGTATCGCGTACCGATATGAACACTCCGCCGTGCTTTTGCATATTGTAACCGGCAGCGGTCAGACCCTTGAAGAGCGCCTCTTCCAGAGACTTACCAACGCCCAGAACTTCACCGGTGGACTTCATTTCCGGTCCCAGCTGAGTATCCAAATCCATCAGCTTTTCAAACGAGAACACGGGAACCTTAACGGCGATATACGGCGGTGCCTTGTAAAGGCCGGTACCGTAGCCCATGCCACGCAGGCTTTCGCCCAGCATGCAGCGGGTGGCCAGATCGACCATGGGTACGCCGGTGACCTTGCTCAGGTAAGGCACGGTACGCGAGGAGCGCGGGTTGACCTCGATTACGTATATCTCGTGCTCGTATACGACGTACTGAATGTTAATAAGACCGTGAGTATCCAGCGCCAGAGCCAACTGACGGGAGCACTCGATGATGCGGTCGGTTATGTCGCCGTTCAGGCTACGCGGCGGATATACGGCGATTGAGTCGCCCGAGTGTATGCCGGCGCGCTCGATATGCTCCATAATGCCGGGTATCAGTATATCTTTGCCGTCCGATATGGCGTCGACTTCGACCTCGATGCCCATCAGGTACTTATCGATGAGTACCGGATTATCCTGCTTATGGCTGAGGATTATCTTCATGTACTCGTGTACGTCTTCATCGGAGAACGCGATTATCATGTTCTGACCGCCCAGAACGTAGCTGGGACGCAGCAGAACCGGGTAATCCAGCCTATGCGCAACGGCAATGGCCTCTTCCTCGGTCATTACGCCCGCACCCTTGGGACGCTTGATCTTCAGCTCCTCAAGCAGCTCGTCAAAGCGCTCGCGATCCTCGGCGCGGTCGATTGCGTCGGCGCTGGTGCCCAGTATGCGCACACCCTGGCTCTCCAGGAACTTGGTCAGCTTAATGGCAGTACCGCCGCCGAAGGCAACGACAACGCCATAGGGATTTTCGGTATTAATGACGCCCATAACGTCCTCGGGCGTAAGCGGCTCAAAGTACAGGCGGTCTGCCGTATCGAAGTCGGTGGATACGGTTTCCGGGTTATTGTTTATGATAACCGTCTCAAAGCCGGCGCGCTTGAGTGCCCATACGCAGTGAACGGATGCGTAGTCGAACTCAATGCCCTGACCTATACGGATAGGACCGCTACCCAGAACTATTACGGTCTTCTTATCGGTCGGATGCGAGCGTATGAAGTCGCTGGCCTCGTTTACGCCATCGTAGGTGGCGTAGAAGTACGGGGTCTGTGCGGCGAATTCGGCGGCGCAGGTATCGACCATTGCAAAGCCCGCGGGGATCTTCTTCTGCAGCTTCTGACCGGACAGCTCCTCTATCGTGCGATCGAGGAAGCCCAGCTTCTTGGCGCGCATGTACAGTTCGTTATCGACAGGACGTTCACTGAGCTCGCGCTCCATTTCAACAAGGCGCATGAGCTTGCCCAGGAACCACTTATCGATCATAGTGATTTCGTGTATCACGTCGGGCGATATGCCGCGGCACAGTGCCTCGTACACGCAGAATACTCGCTCATCGGTGCACTCGTGGAGCTTCTGAACGATTTCGTCATCGCTGAGCGGTGCGAGCTTCTTCATGCGCAGTGTGTTTTGAGATATCTCGGCGCCGCGCACGGCCTTCATCAAGGCCTCTTCAAAGCGGGAACCCAGAGCCATGACCTCGCCGGTCGCCTTCATCTGAGTGCCCAAGGTACGCTTGGCGTATACGAACTTATCAAAAGGCCACTTGGGGAACTTAACGGCGACATAGTCCAGTGCCGGCTCGAACAAGGCGCTGGTCTTATGGGTTATCGCATTGCGCAGCTCGTCCAGAGTATAGCCGATGGCTATCTTGGCGGCAACCTTGGCTATCGGGTAACCGGTCGCCTTGGACGCAAGAGCCGAAGAACGGCTGACGCGCGGGTTAACCTCGATTACGGCGTATTCGAACGAGTCGGGCTTGAGTGCGAACTGAACATTGCAGCCGCCTTCTACGCCCAGGGCATGTATAATATTGAGTGCCGCGGTGCGCAGCATCTGGTATTCCTTATCGGCCAGAGTTACGCAGGGCGCGATAACTATACTATCGCCGGTATGCACGCCAACGGGGTCGAAGTTTTCCATGGAGCAGATCGCGATTGCGTTGCCCTTGGCATCGCGCATGACCTCGAACTCGATTTCCTTCCAGCCGGATATGCACTTTTCGATAAGTACCTGAGTTATGGGCGACAGGCGCAGACCGCCGGTTGCGATTTCGTTTAGCTCAGCTTCGTCGTTAGCAATACCGCCGCCGGTTCCGCCCAGAGTAAACGCGGGGCGAACGATGACGGGATAGCCTATTTCCTTAGCATAATCCAGAGCATCCTGAGTCGTGGTAACGACCTTGGACGGGACGCAGGGCTGACCTATGGACAGCATTGTGTCCTTGAACATCTGGCGATCCTCTGCCTTGTCAATCGTTTCGGGATTGGCACCCAGCAGGCGGACGTTATGCTCCTTCAAAAAGCCGCTCTTTGCCAGCTGCATGGCCAGAGTCAGACCGGTCTGACCGCCCAGTGTGGGCAGCAGGCTATCGGGCTGAGCCTCCAGTATAATGCGCTCCAGCGTTTCCTGCTTAAGCGGCTCCATGTATATTTCGTCGGCCATTGCGGTATCGGTCATTATGGTTGCGGGGTTGGAGTTGACCAGAACAACCTCGAGACCTTCCTCGCGCAGCGCACGGCAAGCCTGTGTACCTGCGTAGTCAAACTCTGCCGCCTGACCTATGACAATAGGACCGGAACCTATGACCAGTACCTTATGTATCTGCGGATTCTTAGGCATTGCGCGCACCTCCCATCATGTCCACAAAGCGGTCGAACAGGTAGCCCGTATCCAGCGGGCCGCTTGATGCCTCCGGGTGGAACTGTACCGAGAAGGCATTATGCCACGGATAGTCCACGCCTTCGCAGGAATCGTCGTTGAGGTTTACGAACAGCAGCTTTGCATGGCGCGGCAGAGTGGATGTCACTATCGCGTAGCCATGGTTCTGGCTGGTCATGTATGCACGGCCGGTTTTAAGATCCATCGCGGGCTGGTTCGCACCGCGGTGGCCGTAGAGCAGTCGCGTGGACTTAGCGCCCTGGCTCAATGCCAGCAGCTGATGTCCCAGGCAAATGCCCATTATCGGCACTCCGGTTTCGAACAGCTTGCCTATCTCGGCGATTATTTCCGGATTGTCGGTGGGATCTCCGGGTCCATTTGACAAAAGCACGCCATCGGGCTTAAGCGCCAGTACCTGTTCACAGCTGTAATCAGCGGGAACTCGCACCGTGTTAAGCCCTCTGGTGTGCAATTTATCGATCATTGACTTTTTAGCGCCGAAATCCCAAACGACGACACGCTTGCCGCCTTCGTTTTCATTCCAATAGATCGGCTCGCGGCACGTAACCTTCATTACGGGACGCTCGTTCTTCATCTGATGAAGCAGTTCTATCTCATCGGGAATATTGGTAAGTGTAGGAAGAATCACTGCGTTCATGGTACCGCTTTCGCGCAGCGTCTTTGTCAGGCGACGCGTATCCAGATCGTACATGCCTACAACGCCATGCGCCTTCAGCATTGCATCCAGAGTACCCTGACAGCGGAAATTGGAAGGAACATCGGCAAAATCACGCACGATATATGCCGACGGCCAAACCTTTTCACTTTCGTAGTCCTGCGGAATATCGCCGTAATTACCTATCAAAGGGAACGTCTGTACGACCATCTGACCGCAATAGCTGGGGTCGGTCAACGTTTCCAGATAGCCGGTCATGCCGGTCGTGAAAACCGCCTCGCCGGTCGCACGCCCCTGTGCACCGAACGACTTGCCCTCGAAGACGTCGCCGTTTTCCAGCAGCAGGTAAACCTTATTACTCATTCTATCCCTCCGTCTGCTTATTCGCCCACGGCAGTATCAATGGCGCAAACATTCAGAATAGCACATTTAGCAAACTTTTTTGAATTATGTGAGCATATTGTTCGGGAAAAATATTTCCTTCACAATTCACATACCGAATTTGCTTTATGCGTCCAATTTGAATATTCAGGCAACAATATGCATTATACACATTCGTGAATGTATTATCATGCAATTTATGCCCGCGTTTGCCCATTTGCTCTAAACTATAGTATAGCTCAGCGGTATTCATGTGTCAAGTATTGCAACGGTTAATAAGTGCATACGTTTGGCTTTTATCATACGCTTAACCTTGAACAATCGAAATTGCAAGCGATATCCGAATACTTGCAATTAGTTAACACTATCGTCCATTGACAAAAACGGGAATCGGGGCTATACTTTGAGCCATGGACGGCAAAGGCGCTGTGGATTCATATCCGCTGCGCTTTTTGTGTATGATGGGTATGGCCGGCGTCAATCTACTATTTGAGAGGTGTAATACGATGAGCAAGGTTCCTGAGTTGTTTGGATCCCTCGTATTCAATGATGCGCTCATGCGCGAAAGACTCCCCAAGGAGACATATAAAGCCCTGCGTAAGACCATGCAGGATGGTAAGAGCCTGGATCCTACGGTAGCAAACGTCGTCGCAAATGCGATGAAGGATTGGGCAATTGAGAAAGGCGCCACTCACTACACCCATTGGTTCCAGCCCATGACCGGTATAACCGCCGAGAAGCACGACAGCTTCATTTCCCCCACTCCGGACGGACACGTAATAATGGAATTCTCCGGCAAGGAGCTCGTAAAGGGCGAGCCGGATGCATCCAGCTTCCCGTCTGGCGGTCTGCGCTCCACTTTCGAAGCGCGCGGCTACACCGCTTGGGATCCCACGTCCTATGCATTCATAAAGGACGGCACACTGTGCATTCCCACCGCGTTCTGCTCTTACGGCGGACACGCGCTGGACAAGAAGACTCCTCTGCTGCGCTCCATGGAGGCAATCAACCGTCAGGCAATGCGCATACTTAAGCTGTTCGGCAACAGCGATGTGACCAACGTGCGCACGACCGTAGGTCCCGAGCAGGAGTACTTCATAATAAGCAAGGAAATGTATGAAAAGCGCCCCGACCTGATCTACTGCGGACGTACCCTGTTCGGTGCAAAGCCTCCCAAGGGTCAGGAAATGGACGATCACTACTTCGGCGCCATAAAGCCCCGCATACTTGAGTACATGTCCGATCTGGACGAAAATCTGTGGAAGCTGGGCATACTGGCCAAGACCCGCCACAACGAGGTTGCGCCCGCGCAGCACGAGCTGGCGCCCATATTCACCACGACCAACATCGCGTGCGACCACAACCAGCTGACCATGGAAATGATGAAGCGCATTGCTTCCAAGCATGGTCTGGCATGCCTGCTGCACGAGAAGCCCTTCAAGGGTGTAAACGGCTCGGGCAAGCACAACAACTGGTCCATATCCACCAACACCGGTGTAAACCTGCTGGATCCCGGCGAATCTCCGCGTGAGAACGCTCAGTTCCTGCTGGTACTGGCCGCAATCATAAAGGCAGTCGACGAGCATCAGGATCTACTGCGTATCTCTGTCGCCAGCGCCGGCAACGACCATCGTCTGGGCGCCAACGAGGCACCGCCCGCAATCATATCCATGTTCCTGGGCGATGAGCTGACCGAGATACTGGAGTCCATCGAGAACGACACGCTGTATGATCACAAGGATCAGACCATCATGAAGATCGGCGTGCATACCCTGCCCCGCTTCCCGCGCGACACCACCGACCGCAACCGTACTTCTCCGTTCGCCTTTACCGGCAACAAGTTCGAGTTCCGCTCGCTGGGTTCTTCGTTCTCCATCGCCGACCCCAACATCATGCTGAACACCATCGTGGCCGAGTCCTTCCGTCAGTTCGCCGATGTGCTTGAAAACAGCACCGACTTCACCAGCGATCTGAACAAGCTCATCCGCGACACTATAATGCAGCACAAGCGCATCATATTCAACGGCAACAACTACGCGCCCGAATGGGTCGACGAAGCCGAGAAGCGCGGACTGCTCAACCTGCGCTCCACTCCCGAGGCACTGCCGCTGCTTGAGAAGCCCGAAAATGTCGAGCTGTTCAAGACCCACAAGGTATTCTCCTACGACGAGCTGCATGCGCGCACCGAGATACTGCTTGAGAACTACTACAAGACCATCAACATCGAGGCTCTGACCATGCTGGAGATGGCGCGCCGCGACATTACTCCCGCGGTGTACACTTACATCAAGGAGCTGACCGATACCGCCGTTGCGAAGAAGTCCCTGGGTCTGGATGTATCCACCGAGACCGCTATGATAGACGATCTGAGCAAGTTGGCAACCGAGTTCGTAAAGCGCACCGAAGTGCTGAGCAAGGCCGAAGACGGTTTGAACTGCTGCGCCAGCGAGCTTAACTGCGCACAGTACGCACACGACGTAGTATTCCAGGCTATGGAATCGCTGCGTGAGACCGGCGACACGCTGGAGACCAAGGTTTCCTCCAAGTGCTGGCCGTATCCGACCTACGGCGAGATGCTGTTCAGCGTAAAGTAAGCTAAAATCCTTTAAATAAGCAAAAGCGATGGGTGTTACCTAAAAGGTACTCGCCCATCGCTTTTTTGTATCGTTTACGCTCAATCGTCGCTGAACGCCTTTATGCAGTCATCGTTTATCATAATGACCTTGGCACCGGACTGACGCGCTATATCGGGTAGACCCGCCGCCGGATATGTGACTAGCGATGTTCCTATTACAAGGAACAGATCGCAGCTGCCGGCAATGTCGATTGCCTCGCTTAGATAGCGCACAGGATCGGAGTACAGCACTACATCGGTATCAATCGCCTCGCCGCACACGGGACACCTGAGCACATTGCGCGCTGCCTTTTCACCCTGAGCGCGTGCCGCCGTGTAGCGCGCGGCAAATTGCGCCGAGTCCTCGCGCCATCCGCAGCCATGACAGAGCACGAAGCGCAGCGAACCGTGCATTTCAAGAGCGTCCTTACTGCCCGCCTTGGCATGCAGACCATCTATATTCTGGGTGATTACGCGCACGTTCAAGTCCTTAAGCGCGTAGTGAGCTATATTGGGCTCCTTTTCGCACCACTTGACCATATCGCAGTACAGGTCGAAAAAGCTTATCGGGTTATCCTCCATATAGTCGCGCGTCAGGTAATCGCGCAGCGGGCGCCCCTTATAGCTGCCCTGAAATGTGGGTATACCGCTAGGCGCGGATATGCCCGCGCCGGTCAATGCCGCCGGAAAACGCGCACTTCTGATAAGCCGCTTCAAATCGTTCATATGTATCCCCTCCGACTGATTTTGCCTATTTAAAAGCGGCGCGCCTCCTATTGGAGTAACGCGCCGCTTTTTGTATTGCGTTATTACATGTTCACGAAGAACTGATAATCGCCTTCCTGCTTGAAAAAACCATCCGAGCTCCAGCACTCGCCGCTGTCCTCGCGCTTCATATACAGCACGTATCCGGGCAATGTGCGCGTGCCACTTAAGCACTCGCGTGCGGCAGCCAATGCCTTGTCATCAAACTCGCTGCTTTGGGGCAGCATCTGCTGACTTATTACATCCTCAAGCGTATCCGGAAAGCTGTCGTTTTGCAATCGATTCATTATGACACTGCCTATGGCCAGTTGAGTTTCATAGTCCTCATCGCCCGCCATTGCATACAACGTCTGTGCCAGAAGTGCAGTCTCGTTATCCTCGGTCGAAGAAGCGACCGGCATAAGCACAATCGTGCACAAGACGGTGAATACAAGCAGTATCCGAATTACGCGCTTAAGCATTTGCGATCCCTCCCACGAAAATATGCTTATGCCAAGGCACTGCCTTGTTCACACATATTATAGCATCTTTTCGGTGGTTTGGCAACTATTTTGCAATACTTTCGTAGTATTTGGATCGCAAGTAGGTGCTTACTTCACGTACGTATACGGCATGAGGCTTTCGGGCACGCTGCTGAACAGCGGGCTGATGGAATCGTAATTGTAGTAGCGAATTATCGTCTCGGCAAACAGCGGCGCAACCGACATTGTCTTGAACTTAGGCTGTCCGACTATATTGGGATTTTCGACCGTGTCGGTAGAGATTATGAACTCTATATCCGAATCGTTCACGCGCTTTACGCCCTCGGCCGATATTATATTATGGCTGAGCATGGCGAATATGCGCTTGGCTCCGCGAGCCTTAAGCAGATGAGCCAGATTGCACAGCGTGCCCGCGGATATAGTAAAGTCATCGACTATCAGGCAATTCTTGCCATCGACATCGCCCATTATCTCCAGCACCTCGGCCTTTTCGTCGTGTGCCACGCGGCGCTTGTCACCTATCGCAATGGGCAGACCCAGTTTAGAGCCAAAGCGGCGTGCCTGCTTGGCAAAGCCCGCGTCCGGGGACACGACAACGGTTTCATCCATGGGTATGTCCATATGCTTGAATGTTTCGCACAGCATCGGCAGCGCGTACAGGTGATCCATCGGGCGCTTGAAGAAGCCCATGACCTGCGGAGAGTGCAGATCCATAACCATTATGCGGTCGGCACCCGCCATCTCTATACAGTCGGCACATACGCGTGCGCGAATGGATACGCGGGGTTCGTCCTTCTTATCGCCCTTGGCATAGGCGAAGTAAGGCATTATAATCGTGACCGAAGAAGCGCTGGAACGCTTGAAGGCATCCAGCCAGAACAACATCTCGACAAACTGATCATTAGGATTAATGCCCATGGGCTGAACCAGATATACATCGCGATCGCGTACCGATTCATTGAAGCGTACAAAGCTGGTACCCTCGGAAAATCTGATTACCTCACTGTCGCGCAGCGGAACACCCATATACGAGCACATACGCTCAGCGAAAGCCTTGCCGCCCCTGCCGGCAAATATAGAGATTTTTGCGTCCCCAAACATAGCAATTCTCCCTTCAAATCGTTTGCATATTGTCAAGGTAAAGGCTGCCACTTAGGCAGCCGAATGGGATATCTTTTTTAGCGGTACGAACCGCCGCGGTCGTAGGAATCGTAGTCGTCGTAGCGAGTGTCGGAATAGCGGCTATCGCTGTCCTCGTCCTCGTAATCGCGGGAATAGTCGGGACGATCGGGCGTATAGTCCTCATCGTTCACATCATATACGCTTCGGTCGGGCTCGTCATAGTATTCATCCGGCGCATCGGCAGTGTCATTTGCGTAAGCGCTTTGGGTGTCCGAGTCATCATCGGCAGTATCGGATGCATAGCTATATGTTGTATCGCTCTTGCGCGAATACGAATAATCGTAATCGTCCGTGCGCGATGCGCTCTTTGACGAGCGGGTATATCCGTCGTATGTCGCTTCGTTATCGCCGCGCGAGTATCCGGTGCTGACGCTATCGTCATCGGTATCGGCTTCTTGAGTCGGACGGCGATATTCGGCGTTGCGCGAATAAGTTGTCGGGCGCGCATACTCTTCATTACGCGTATAGCCGGCATTGCGCTTATCATCGGCGGAGTCGTATTCGACACTGTCGTTCTGATCGTTGTCGTTGGCAGGTTCGTATTGATCGTATTCGCTGTCATCATCCGAATAGTCCAGCACATCGCCCCTGCGGAAGAGCGACTTAATGCGCGAGGTAATTTTACCCGCTACGCCCTCTTCGTCATAATCATCACCACGCGAACCAAACGACTTAACCTTATCCACAAGCGAACCTATGCCGCTCTTGCGGGAAGGGCTATAGTCAAATTCGGCATCATCGCTTCTGCCATACTGCCTATGAACGCGGTCGGTTGTTGAATAGCCGCGCCGCTCATATTCGCCTGTGTACTCGCGCTTTGCCTTGGGCTTAGGCACGACGAAATCGTCGGGCTCTTCTTCATATTGCGGCTGTGCTTTGTCTTCGGATACTTTTTCGGATACTTTATCCGTTGCAGGTGCCTTGGCATCGTCCAGCTTAGGTGTCTGCGGACGTTCGCTGCGCGGCTTTTTGTCCTCGGTAGGACGGGCATACATGCGCTGGTTTTCCTCGGACTGCACGGTTGTGAGTAGCTTTTTGTAGCCGTATTCGGCGACAACGGCGGTCGAATACATGTTCAGCAGCTCTTCCAGCTTCTCCCAGCGCTCGCCCAATGCGTACTCGTCGCTGCACGCGTCCAGTATTTGCCTTACCATGGACGTTATCGCTTCCAGCTTTTCGGGCTTTGCCGGTATGACCATGTTGCTGTTAAACTGCTCGCGCCAATGGGTGAACAGTATGTCGCGCTTTTCTTCCATGGACGCGTTTAGGTAGCGCTGCTCAAGCGATTCGGTTTGCTCGGGCTTGGGCTCTGGTGCTTTTTCAGGTGCCTGTGCCTTGGTCTCTACGGGCTTTGCGGTATCGCTTGAATTGACCCTGTTTCTCGAGCGACGACGCACAGGCACGTAGTCGTCGTCCTCATCGGTGTCGGTAGTAGCGGGTGCTGCCTGCGCTTCCGGCTCATTATCGCTTATTTCCGCACTTTCAGCAGTTTCTTCCGATACAGTCTCTTCGGGAGCAGTCTCCGCTTCGTCTGCGATGTCTGTTTCCTGTACGGGCTGGTCTTTGGTTTCTGCTTCCGGCTCGACCGCGACGTCCTCTGCTTCGATATCGTCTTCGACTATATCGTTTTCTTCTATGTCAACGCTTTCTTCGATATACTCAGGCTCTTGCGTACGCCTTGCGCCTCTTGCGCGGCGGCGAACGACGTTGGTTTGCTCTTCTTCTTCGGGAGCACCGTAATCATCGTCTTCGGTATATTCGGCTATTTCGGCACGGCGCTGTTTTCCGGAGGGTACGGGCACTGACGCGCGCGGCTTGGGTTGATCTTCCTCTTCCTCTATATGCCTTGCGCGTGTACGCGTATTGCGCGGCACATCGCGCTCGCGGGGCGGCTCATCTTCATATTCATCCTGCGGCTCGTCTTCGGGCACTTCCTCGACTATACGCAGCGACTCAAGCCATGCCATAAAGCGATTGCGCGGACGCGGCTCGCGATCATCCGGCTCGTTATCGTACAACTCGTAATCATCGTCATTGCGTGAAGGACGGCGGCTTCTGCCGCGCTCAACCGGTTCGGAGTCCGCTCTTTTGCGCCTGCGCGGTGCTACATCGCCTTCGTCTTCGTAATCGACATCTTCCTGCGGCACGGGCGTTGATTTGGAACGCCTACGCATGGGCACGGCGTCATCTTCTTCGTACTGCTCCTGCTCGGCTATCGGCGGTTTCTCCTTTGCCTGCGGCAGCGGCACGCCTGAAGCATTGCGCCTGCGGCGCACGCCGGTTTCTTCTTCCGGCGCATCGTATTCCTCGGTGCGTCTGCGCGCGCGCGACGAGTATTCGGTATCCGCGGCTTTTGCCGATATATTCTCATCAGAATAACTCATGAAAATTCCTCCATAAAGAAATTGCCGGCCGCGCATGTCTTGACTTTGCGCGTTGTGCCGCATAATGTCATCGCCAATTTGACGCTGCAATCAATGCAAGCTTACTCTGCTTATAGCATTTTCCAGCTCTTTATAATCCTGCTCCATACGCTTCCAGCCTATGAGCCCATCGCCTATCTTTTGAATTTTGACGCCGCCGTGATAATCGCTGCCGCCGGTCACAAGCAATCCGTTGCGCCGCGCCATGCGATCCAGTGCGCGCGCCATGGAGAGACCATGCGCGGGATGATACGCCTCAACGCCCATTAGTCCCCGCTTCTTCCAAGTGCGCAGACATTCTTCCAGCCAGAATGTATCCGAGCAGCCGCGCCCGGGATGCGCCACAACCGGCACACCGCCGCAATCGCGTATCATCGATATGACAACGCGTGTTTCCAGCTTGCGCCGCGGCACATATGCAACGGCACCGGGGGCGAGATACTTATTGAAGGCATCTTTTATCGAAGAGACATGCCCGCCTTCCATCAGTGCGCGTGCCAGATGCGCGCGCCCGACAGGACCATTGGTATAGCTTTTGACGCGCTCCATATCGATTTCAATGCCGCGCTCATGCAGCCGCTCTATCATAAGCTCCATACGACGGAAACGCTCATTGCGCATATCGCTAAGCAAATCATCGATTCCGCATCCGGGCATCAAGCCATATCCCAGCACGTGAACCTCGCTCACGCCGCCGGCTGATATCTCGCAGCCGGGTATTACGCGCAGTCCCACGCGCTCACCCGCCGCCATGCCTTCGGCAATGCCGCCCAACGTGTCATGATCGGTTATGGCTATTGCGGAAAAGCCCGCTGCCTTAGCCGATTCAACCACTTGTGTGGGCGAATCGGTTCCATCTGAATCGGTCGTATGAATATGCAGATCCAGCTTCATGTTTTCTCCCCCATGTGAAACGTACCGCTCGTGCGGTCGGGATTAAACAGCAATACGCGTCCGGCGAAACAGCCGATCTATAGCCGTTTCGCGGGCGCATATCGCGTATTAAAAGGCTGCTATATTGACTCTTCTGCGGGCTGTGCAGGGGTTTCTTCCGCAGGCGTTTCATCGGTCGATTGCATGAGCTTATTGAACTCCTCGCCATCCACCTTTTCCTTTTCGATAAGCACTTTTGCCAGGGCATGCAGCTTATCTATGTTAGAGCGCAGTATGTTGTCGGCGCGCTGATGACCCAGCTCCAGTACGCGGCGCATTTCCTGATCGACCATTGCGGCGACCTTTTCGGAATAATTGCGGTTCTGCGCAAAGTCGCGACCCAGGAATACCTCGTGATCGCCGCCCAGATATATCGGGCCCAACGCTTCGGACATACCGAATTCGGTAATCATCTTATGCGCAAGCTCGGTCGCATGCTTAAGGTCACTTGTCGCACCGGCAGAGGCATCGCCCATTATGATTTCCTCGGCGCAGCGTCCGCCCATAGCGACGGCTATCTTGGCATCTATGTGCGCCTTGTTGATATAATGAGTCTCTTCCTTGGGCAGCATCATCGTATATCCGCCCGCGCCACTGCCGCGCGGTATTATGGATACCTCGTGCACGGGATCGCTTTCGGGTATGCAGTATGCCACAATGGCATGACCGGCTTCGTGATATGCCACGAGCTTCTTGTCCAGCTCGGTAACCACGCTGCTCTTCTTTTCCGGACCCATGCTTACGCGCGTGATGGCCTCTTCGATGTCGTCCATCGAGATGACGTTGTTGTGCTTGCGCGCGGCGAGTATGGCGCCTTCGTTAAGCACATTGGCAAGGTCAGCGCCGGTAAAGTACGGCGTGCGCTTGGCCAGTACATGCAAATCGACGGAATTGTCCAGCGGCTTATTGCGCGCATGAACCTTAAGTATCTCTTCCCTGCCCTTAATGTCGGGATAATTGACGGTAATCTGACGGTCAAAGCGACCCGGACGCAGCAGAGCGGGATCCAGTACATCGGCACGGTTTGTCGCAGCCAGGACTATTACACCTTCGTTCGCGGAGAAACCGTCCATCTCAACCAGCATCTGGTTTAGGGTCTGCTCGCGCTCATCGTGACCGCCGCCCAGACCTGTGCCACGCTGACGGCCGACCGCATCGATTTCATCGATGAACAGTATCGCGGGAGCATGCTTCTTAGCTTCGCCAAACAGATCGCGCACGCGGCTTGCGCCTACGCCGACGAACATTTCGACAAAGTCGGAACCGGAAATAATGAAGAAGGGCACGCCTGCTTCACCTGCAACCGCACGCGCCAGCAGGGTCTTACCTGTTCCGGGAGGGCCTACGAGCAGTACGCCCTTAGGAATCTTGGCGCCCAGTTTCATGAAGCGATCAGGGTTTTTGAGGAACTCGACTATCTCGGCGAGCTCGGCCTTTTCCTCATCGGCACCTGCAACGTCGTTAAAGGTAACCTTGTTCTTTTCGGGATCGGTCATGCGGGCGCGGCTCTTGCCAAAGCTCATGACGCCCTTATTACCGCCGCTCTGCTGACGCATGAGGAAATACCATGCGCCGATAAACAGTATGACAGTCACTATGAGCGGTATGAACTCCAGCCACCATGCAGTGGTTGCCGGAGCGATTACGTCAATAGTGAAATCATAATCGGTCGGCGTTACGGTATCGACGTCCTTGCCCAGCTTTTCGGCATATATCGCATTGACATTGGCATAGAACGTATCCGTGGACGGCAATTGTACATTAATGTCGTAACGCGACGGGAAGGCATCTTCGGGTATCTTGGAGCCCACCAGGCGTGCGACAAGAGTATTGGACTGTATGGCAGCCTGTGCTATCTCGCCGTTCTCTATCATCGTCAGCAGTTCGGAATAGCTCTGCTCATTGGAAACCGTTCCGCCCTGATTCGACAGCGCAAATGCAATTACTGCCAATACGATCAATAGCAGCATGTATTTGAACGGACCCTGTAGGGGGCTTTTCTTCATATTCGGGAGATTGGGTTTGTTAGAATTTTGGTTCAATCAACATTTCCCTCGCTTTCACAATGTGAAGCCCACGCCGGGCAGGTATACCCAGCCGGCAAATTATATTGTACCATTTAAATTGGCTAATTGCAAACCCCGACGCTTCGAATTTGCAAAAATGCCATTATTTTCATCATGCATACACTTCGGGCTTAAGCACGCCTATATCGGGGAGATTGCGGAACTTTTCGGCATAGTCAAGACCGAAGCCGACGACGAATTCATTGGGAATTACAAAGCCGAAATAGTCGGCCTTAAGCTCCACCTGACGACGGTCGGGTTTATCGAGGAGCGTGCATATCTTAAGGCTCGCCGCGCCGCGCGCAAGCAGGTTGTCCTTAAGGAATGACAAGGTCTTGCCGGTATCGACAATGTCCTCGACAACTATTACATGGCGACCGGTTATAGCATTATCCAAATCCTTCATTATGCGCACAACGCCGGACGACTTCGTGGCACTGCCGTAGCTGGATATGGCCATAAAGTCTATTGCCATAGGTATGTCAACATGGCGTATAAGGTCGGAGAAGAATACCACGGCGCCCTTGAGTATGCCTATCATGAGCAGATCCTTGCCGCGATAGTCCTCGGTAATTTTCGCGCCGATTTCGGCAATGCGCTTTTCGATTTCCTCATGGCTGAGGAGCCAATGGTCTATGTCGGAATACATATCTACGGGATTGATATTCATATTGCTTCATCCTCCGCAATCATTATTGCCAGAATTTAAGTCCCTGCCAGCGCATAAGCGCAGTGTTTTGACTATCTTGCGTTATCGCGCATTCGCGACCCGCGCCCACGCCCAGTGCCCAGATAACGCGATTGCCGCGCGCCAGCACCGGTAGAAAGCCTCTTACCTGCCTATCGACCTTTTTGTCGATGTAAAAGTCCTTGAGTTTCTTTTCGCCGGGCGCGCCTAAAGGCCATATCATGTCACCCGCGCGCCTGAAGCGCAGCTGTGTGCCGCGCAACGCGTCCAAATCGATTGCCTGCTGCCAATGCCCATCGCCCAGAGGCAGTTTGCCGTTTTCATCGCGCACGCTTCGCTCTATTATAAGCGAGCCCAATGAGTTTTCGATGTGCAGCGGCAAATCACCGTTTGGTACATCGCTCGACTCATCCAGCGCATCCATGAGCCTTCCGCCGCGTCCGCTGCCCGCGTATTCAAGGTAAATGCGATTTGAGCCACGGCTTACGCGTATGTCACCCGTCAGGTTGGTATTGCGACCGTTAAGCGCGTCAAGTATGCGCTCTATGCCCGCCTGATCGGGGTCATTGCCTGTGCGCCGCATGGCACGCGCGGCAATGCGCGCCTGTATCGCCGGATGCAGCTCGGCGAATACTTCACTACAGATGTACTGACCGCCGGGGTAATCAAATAGGCACTTGCGCGCCGCTTCATCGGTTACCTGACTTAAGTAATCGTCATCGCGCGCCGCCGCGCGTGCAAGTCGGCATAAGCCGCTTCTGCTGCCCGGATAGGCCTTTTCGCAGGTCGGCAGTATCACGTGACGCACGTAGTTGCGCGTATAATGCGTATCGGAATTGGTTGCGTCCTCGCGGAACTCAAGACCGTTTTGCGCAATGTATTCGCGCAGCTCTTCGGGGTCGACATCCAAAAGAGGCCTTACCAGCATACCCGCACGCTACCGCATGCCGGTAAG
>CAYTOU010000021.1:0-17048 GCA_964439295.1 uncultured Oscillospiraceae bacterium | reverse complement strand
AAATGAAATCGCAACCGCCGCCGCTGTTTCACCCGAAGGCGGCATTAAGGAGTTCGGCAAGAGGCTTATAGGCCGCATGAACGAGCGCGGCGTGCTGTGCGATGTATCGCACTTGAACGAAGCCGGATTCTGGGACGTAATGGATCTTACCGCACTGCCGCCGGTCGCGTCGCATTCCTGCGTGCGCGAACTGTGCAATCACCGCCGCAATCTGTGGCGCGACCAGGTGCGCGCGATAATCGACCGTCAGGGCTTTATCGGCGTCAACTTCTATCCGCACTTCCTGCTGGAGGGCAATCCGGCAAATGTAAGTGTTCAGAACGTAATCGAGCATATCGATGAGCTGGTTCAAATGGGCGCAATCGATTCGGTCGGTCTGGGTTCGGACTTTGACGGCATCGAGGTACATCCTATCGACCTCAATAACCCGGAGGACATTCCCGCGATATTCGAAGGTCTCAAAAAGCGCGGCTATGACGATGAAGCGCTTGCAAAGATTGCGGGTCTGAACTATTATCGCGTCCTGAGTGGTACACTTGAGGAATAATTAAGAGCGTAAAAAAGGGCTACTGCACATTGTCGTGCGGCAGCCCTTTAATTTGCCCAAAATCAAATCGAAAGCATTATTATTCCCGCGATTCCGCATATCAACGCGATTATGCCCGATACTGTGGCCTTGTCGTGGTATATTATCAGCGACAACAGCCATAGCGAAAGCACAACGCAGCCTTGTACGAGCGGGAAACCGACAATCGCCGGTAGTAGCGTAAGCGACAGCATCTGAAACGTATTGCCGCCCGCTGTGCCCAATCCGACGCCCGCCGCGCAGAGTGTGAATTCGCGCTTGCGCGAAAGCCAGGGTGTAAGGTCAGTGCCGCGTGCTTTAAGTATAACTACCAGTACCCAGCATATCACGCCGGCAATGGCGAACGAGGTAAAGTTGAATGCGACCGCGCTGTCGCTCGGGAACCAGTACGACAACAGCTTTTGCTGTATGCTCAGCGCGCCGTTGCATACCATCGTGATCAGCGTGATTATGAGCCACTTTGCGCCGCCACGCTTGGAACTTTTATCGCCGCTGCCCATTGACGATAGTATGAGCACCAGCACCATGCACGCGATGCCTATCATCTTAAGCACGGTGGGCGACTCGCCCCACGCGATTAAGCCGGCACATACGGGCAGTATCATTGACATATTGATAATCAATACCGATGTGCCCATGGGTCCCATCGACATCGACACGGGTATCAGCATTATCGTAATCGTAAATACGATTGCAAAGCATATTGCCAGTATCAGCGCTCCGCCGGACAGCGGCGCGATTCCACCGGCAAGCGCAATGGCAATCGAGCAAAACGTAAACGAGATTGCGTTGAACAGAATCAGTCCGGGCAGCTTGCATTCGAAGCGGCGGCTGAATTCCTTGTTGGACATATTCTGAAATATAAAGCACAGAATACTCGCGATTGCATACTGCATTTTAAAATCACCTCTGAAATCTCTATTCGATTTTAACATCATATACCGCTTTTTTCAATGCCGTGCGGAAATTTAATCGACTTACCGAGCACGCCTAAATGCCCAAATCATCGTTTGGCGATGTTTGGCAAATCCGTGCTTTCTATACTTTTGTTTGACGAAAACATGCATTGGCGTTATAATAAATGTATATTTGAATTCAAATAAGTTCAATGTGGCGCGGCGCATTCATACCGCTGCCCGAGAGGAGTCCACTATGACCGAGTTAAGAGCGCAGGCGATATTAGCAAAGCAGGCGGCACTGGAGTTGGCTGTCATTGGCGCAGAGCAAAAGACAAAGGCACTTCTGGCAATGGCAGGGGAGCTGCGTGCCCGCACGGATGAAATATGCAGCGCAAACCAAATCGACCTAAAGAATGCGCATGAAAAGGGCTTGAGCGAAGCATTTATAGAGCGGCTGACGCTGAATCCCGATCGCATAGAGAAAATGGCCAAGGGTGTAGAAAGCGTTGCCGCGCTGGAAGACCCGATAGGTCATGTGGATGAGGCGTGGGTTCGCCCGAATGGTTTAAGAATTGCCAAGCGCCGCGTGCCTCTGGGCGTAATAGGCATTATATACGAGTCGCGTCCCAACGTAACGTCCGATGCGGCTGCGCTGTGCCTTAAGTCGGGCAATGCGGTACTGCTGCGCGGCGGTTCGGATGCCATCAATTCAAACATGGCGATTGAACGCGCACTGGTCGCAGGTGCGCGTGCGGCAAAGCTTCCCGAAGGTTGCGTGACGCTGGTCAAGGACACTTCTCACGCATCCGCCGAGGAGATGATGGGACTTACCGGACTCATCGATGTGCTAATACCGCGCGGCGGCAAGCGCCTTATACATTCGGTGGTCGATAATGCCCGCGTACCCGTCATTCAGACAGGTGACGGCGTATGCCATGTCTATGTGGATGAGGCAGCCGATATCGAGATGGCGGTCGATATAGTGATCAATGCGAAGGTAAGCCGCCCGTCCGTATGCAACGCAATGGAAACGTTGCTGGTCAATAGCGCGATTGCGCCGCGCTTTTTGCCCATATGCATGGACGCGCTGAGCGAACGCGGCGTTGAACTGCGCTGCTGCGAGCGCACGCTGGAGATTTGTCCCGGCTATAAGCTGGCCACGCCCGAAGATTGGGATACCGAATACAACGATCTCATCCTGTCGGTGCGCATAGTGGATAGCCTTGACGCGGCTATTCATCACATAAACATACACGGCACGCGCCACAGTGAGGCGATAGTTACCTCCAATTACGAAACTGCAAAGCGCTTCCAGGATATGGTGGATGCCGCCGCGGTATACGTCAACGCATCCACGCGTTTTACCGATGGCGGTGAGTTCGGCTTCGGTGCCGAAATTGGCATAAGCAATCAAAAGCTGCATGCGCGCGGTCCTATGGGTCTTAAGGAACTGACCACATATAAGTATGTAATAGATGGCGACGGTCAGATACGCGTTTGACCGTCCGTCGGAAAGGATTACACTATGGACGCAATCTGGAAAGAAATGTATGACGCGGCGATGAAAGTACTGAATCCGCGCAGAATATCCGAATGGATGGAAGCCGGCGGTGTCGCGGCGGCAATCGAATCCACATCGGGCAAGATCTACACGGGCATATGTGTGGATGTGGCATCGACATTGGGCGTATGCGCCGAGCGCAATGCCATATTTAATATGCTGACCTGCGGCGAGCAAGCCATTAAGCGCGTAATCGCCGTCAACTGGGATGGCAAGGCAATGCCGCCGTGTGGCGCATGCCGCGAGCTAATGACCCAGCTGATGCCGGGCAACTATAAAGGTATCGAAGTCATGCTTGACTACGAAAAAGGTCGCATAGTAACCCTCGGCGATCTGACTCCCGAGTGGTGGATTTGATTCGATAAATCAAAACAGGCAGGACTAAAGCAATGGTTTGCTTTTATCCTGCCTGTTTTTTTGCGTGAGCGGCTCTCTTTAACGCTTACAGATTCTTTAGGTTGAACGCCTCTTCGATATCGTCGACTTCCTTATCGGATATGTTGATGATATCGCCGATGTTGCACGTATCGATGTAAGCCTTGGCACTGTATTCGAGCAGCTCCAGGCAGTCAAACGCCTTGACCATGGTCGCGCCTGTCGTGATCACGCACTGATTGTCGATTATCAACGTGGGCGAGCGGCGAGTAATCGCGGCGGCTGTTCCCTTTACATCGTTAATGCAGGATGCGTAAGGCAGCTCTTTGACATCGATGAGGTTGATGTAGCTTTCGGGTATGGTGCGGGAATCGAACACCGCGTTCGTGCATGCGAAAGCCATAATGGCCGGCGGATGCGCGACGAATATCGAATTGACATACGGGTGCGTCGCGTATATCTCACGATGCAACTCCACCGAGCGGCTGGGCACTTTGCCTGCCTCACAGCAGTCTCCCTTTACGCGTACCAGATCCTCTGCCTCGATGTACTTTCTGTCCTTCATGAAGGGCGTTATTACGAACGAGCCATCGGATAGGCGCATTGAAAGCGTGCCTTGAGTGGAGTTAAACAGATACTGATCATAACAGCGATGTATCATCTTTGCCATATCGCGGCGCACGGCACACTCTTCGGATGACGGTACGCTTTGCGGCAGTACGCCCATTGTGGGCTTGTTTGCATAGGAATCCATTTGTACCTGCTCTTCCGAAAGCGCGTGTATTTTGCCCAGACGACGCGCGCTGACCTCCAGGCGCCCCGCGTAGTCCAGCGTCTCAAATGACATAAATGCGCGGAACAGGCTGCTTGCGCCGCATACAACGCCGTGATTTTCCAGCATAACGGTGTTGTAGCCCTTTGCAAACTCGGCGGATATGTACTGACCCAGTAGCTCGGAACCGGGTACTTCGTACTTTGCCATGCAAATATCGCCGCAGATTTGCGATGTGGAAGATAGTAGCATTGTGCTGGGCATCTTGCGCGCCAGCGAGAACCCAACCAGCGTGGGCGGATGCGCGTGCAGTATAGCCCTTATATCCGGGCGCTTTTTGTATATGTCGGCATGGAAGGGCAGCTCTATCGACGGCTTATGTATGCCAATGCGAGTGCCGTCCGGCTTTACGCATACCATGTCCGCTCGGGTGAGTGAGCCTTTGTCTATGCCAGAAGGCGTGATCCAGATATCGCCGTTTTCATCCCTAATAGAGAGGTTTCCGCCCGACGTGGTCGTCATGCCGTAATGATATATGCGATCCATTATCATTACCAGCTGATCCGCCGGATGAATCAAATCAAAATTCATCTTAATTACCTCCGCACGTGAGTGTATTGCGCTAAAAAAGCAACTTGGGTAAACATTCGATATGCACCGCCGAATTCCTGCAATCGATTAAAAATTGCACAAAACATAAACCGCGGAATAACACGCTTATGCATATCGTTGTGCCTAAAATAGGTTATTCCCGGGTGCATCAAGCGCATTGACAATATCTTGCATATGTGCAATAATGTTTATTGTAAAGACATGTGCGATTATTCCGTTGACCGAATAGAAAGGACTCAATCAGTGCTTATGCACACAAAAGATAATATACATCTTAAGACACAGCGACAAAAACTCATACCGCACGAATGGGAACTCTGGTGGGCATATACTCTCTTTTATGATACGTCCGATGTCAAAATGCGCCCGGTGATAATACTTGAGTCGCGCAGCGATATGATACCGGTAATCGAGGTGACAAGCCACGCGCCGCGCGATTGGCTTGTGTGGCAGTACCCACTGCAAGATTGGTTTAAGTCCGGGCTCAGGCATCCGTCAACCGCCGTGCTGGGCGCTATATCCACCGTGCCCAAGGAAGCGTTGGGGCGGCGCATAGGCATTCTTTCATATACCGACCGCATGAACATAAAGTGCATGCTGGACATGCAGGCGTCCAAGTGATATGTGTACGATTTTTCGTACCGGGAGGGATTATGGCAAAGAAAAAAGTAAGTCGCATTCAAAAGTATGTGCTTACCGCGATTATGATAATCTCAATCGGCGTATTTCTATGGTCGGGCTATAAGATGATAACCGGCTACATGGAATACAGCGCATCGCGCAGTGAGTACGATAGCTTGCGCGAAGAGTTCAGAAAGACCGATGACTGAAAACCTGCCTTAACGCATTTGCGCAGAAGTCTATGTATTGTCCAACATGCTAAAGCTTGTATGTCGCAAATGTTCAGTATTTGACAAAATGCATTTTTCCAACCCAAATATATGCTGCTTCTTACACAGATCTTACAATGCATTGCTATATTAAAACAAAGCGGGTGCTCGCGCCCGACTACGTTGAATAGGGGTGGAATATTTGGACATCTTTGCAGTGCTTGAAATGCTGGGAGGCCTGGCTCTGTTCATATACGGAATGCAACAGATGGGCCGCAGTCTTGAAAAGCTGGGCAGCGGCAAGCTGTCCGGGATGCTTGAAAAACTGACCGACAATAAGCTCAAAGGCGTGCTGCTGGGTGCGGGCGTCACGGCGATTATACAGTCGTCTTCCGCTACTACGGTTACAATAGTCGGCTTTGTCAACTCAGGCGTCATGAAGCTGTCTCAGGCCACACCGGTAATCATGGGCGCGAACATTGGTACGACCATGACCGCGTGGCTGCTAAGTCTTACCGGCATACAGGGCGATAACATATTCGTTCAGTTGCTCAAACCCACTTCGTTCACTCCGCTGCTGGCACTCATCGGCGTGGGTTTAATGATGTTCTCCAAGAAGCCCAAGCGTCAGGAAATAGGTAGCATATTGGTGGGCTTTGCCGTGCTCATGTTTGGTATGGATCAGATGAGCAATGCCGTACAGCCGCTGGCAAACGATGAACGCTTCACCAGTATATTGCTCATGTTCGATAATCCTTTCTTCGGTCTGTTTGCGGGACTTCTCTTGACCGCGATAATTCAGTCTTCTTCCGCGTCCGTAGGTATCCTGCAGGCGCTGTCCATGACCGGCACAATAAGCTGGGGCATGGCAATACCCATCATACTGGGTCAGAACATAGGTACCTGCGTAACCGCTCTTCTTTCCGGTATAGGCACAAACAAGAACGCAAAGCGCGCCGCTATGATTCACTTGTACTTCAACATAATCGGTACGGTGTTCATGATGATAGTATACCTCATCGCGCGCGTGGCAATAGGCGAGGCGACATTTGCTCAGCCGATAACCATAAGCGGCATTGCCGTAGTTCACTCCACATTCAATATCGTCACGACCCTTCTGCTCACGCCGTTCAGCAAGCAGCTCGAATGGCTGGCAATTCATACCATACGCGATGATAAGCCCGACGAAGACGTCCTGCTGGACGATCGTCTCTTGGGCACTCCCGCATTCGCCGTCAGCCGCAGCTGCGAGCTCGCCGCCGATATGGCTAACACCGTTAAGGACTCGGTGTTCGATGCGATAAGCGTAATAGAAAAGTATTCGCCTGAACTAAGCGAGCGCATACTTAAGGGTGAAGATCGCACCGACCATTACGAAGACGTGCTGGGCACATTCCTGGTCAAGCTGACCGGTCAAGACCTGTCACTCCAAGAAAACCGCGAGTCCACGCGCATACTGCACGGCATAGGCGATCTGGAGCGCCTGGGCGACCATGCGGTAAACCTGCTGGAATCGGCTCAGGAGATGCGCGATAAGCACATTGTCTTTACTACCGAGGCGCGCGCCGAGTTGGATGTATTGACCCGCGCGATACGCGAGATAGTTTCGACCGCTGTAAGCGCATATGTCGATGAAAACGTCGCCAAGGCAAAGCTCGTCGAGCCGCTTGAAAACGTCGTGGATGATATGACGCGTGAACTCAAGCTCAGGCACGTAGAGCGCCTGCGCACCGGCCGCTGTAGCGTGGAGCATGGCTTCGTGTTGTCCGACATACTCAATAACATGGAGCGCATTGCCGACCACTGTTCCAACCTTGCCGTATGCGTAATAGAGCTGCAGCAAAACGAATACAATGCGCATGAATACCTAAAGCGCGCTACCGACATGAGCGAGTTTACCGAAATGTACGAAGCCGCGGGTCAGCGCTTTAAGCTCCCTGCCGCCAAGGCATAACCGAATAGCTGTTTACACCGGATGTTCACTTTCATCCGGTGTATTTTATATCGAAAGTGTCTATTAAGCAAAAAAATCCTTTTACAATGCGGCGGCAATCTGATATAATAATATTGAAATGTGCGAATAAACAACGAACTTATATCGCAACAGGGAGGATTTGATATGAATATACTGTTTACCGGGTTTGAGCCGTTTGGCGGCGAAGCGATTAATCCATCGTGGGAGGCAGTCAATCGGTTACCCGATTTGATAGACGGCGCGCACATATATAAGTTGTGCCTGCCGGTCGAATATCATAATTCTCTCCGCATAGCTCAAAGTAAGTTTGCCGAAATAAACCCCGATGTGGTTGTCCTGACCGGACAGGCAGGCGGACGCAAGGGCATAACGATTGAGCGCGTTGCAATCAATATAGACGATGCCGATGCGCCGGACAATGCGGGCGCGGTCATTCATGATGGCATAATACGCCGCGGCGCACCCAACGCCTATTTCTCATCACTGCCCATAAAGGCACTCGTGCATGCGCTGAGCATCGCCGGGATAGAGTCGCATATATCCAACTCGGCTGGCACATACGTGTGTAACCACGTCATGTTCGGCATGCTGGACTATGTTAACATGCGTATGCTGTCCACGCGCGTGGGCTTCGTACATGTGCCGTATATGACCGAGCAGTGCTCATCCCGCCCCGATGTGCCCTCTATGAGCATTGACGATATGGCAAAAGCGATGCATTTAATCGCGCGCACGCTGGTAAATAACCAATGATATTTACAATACAAGCCGATTCATCAAATATTCAGATGGACGGCTTTGTATATTTACGAACTCTTTATTAAACGCGGTATTGTATACCGCCCGCGCTTGTGCTATAATGCCATCAAGCTAAATGAAATGCGATATGCCTTATGTAGCGATAAAGGCTCTGAGTCATACCGTGTAGGAAGGAAAAAAGCAATGCGTAATTTGTTTGCAGCCGAATACTTTTATTACTTTTACTTTACCGGCTTCGGTTCAAAGTAAGAGTAATTCGTGCTGCATTCATTTTCCCAATATAAAATACATTGGATAAAATGAGAGAATCCGCAGTTGAATTACTGCGGGTTCTCTTTTTTTATTACATAAACTTGTAAGGAGATGCCAACCATGATACTCGTACTCAAGCAGGATACCCGACAGGAAGAAATGAATAACCTGATTACATGGCTCGAAAGCCAAAACGTGCGCACACATATTTCTCAGGGCGAGTATAAGACGGTCGTTGGACTGGTAGGTGATACTACCGCACTGGATATCGACCTGATAAGCGGGTTGGACATCGTTGAAACCGTCACGCGTATATCCGAGCCTTTCAAAAAGGCTAACCGCAAGTTCCACCCCGATGATACCGTGATCAAGATAACCGATGATATAGCAATGGGGCATGGCAACTTCCAGTTCATCGCCGGTCCTTGCTCGGTGGAATCGCCCGAGCAGGTCATGTGCATTGCCGAGGCGGTCAAAAAGAGCGGCGCGAACCTATTGCGCGGCGGCGCGTTCAAGCCCCGCACTTCGCCCTATGACTTCCAAGGATTGCACGATGAAGGTATAAAAATACTTCTCGAGGCCAAGCGCCGCACGGGCATGCCCATTGTTACCGAGATAATGAACACAAAGCATTTGCCCCTGTTCGAGGATGTCGATGTAATTCAGGTAGGCGCGCGCAATATGCAGAACTTCGAGCTGCTTAAGGAACTGGGTCATACCAATAAGGTAATCCTTCTCAAGCGCGGCCTTGCCAATACGATGAAAGAGCTGCTCATGAGCACCGAGTACATTATGGCCGGCGGCAACGAAAACGTTATACTGTGCGAGCGCGGCATAAGGACGTTCGAGACCTACACACGCAACACACTCGACCTGTCCGCCGTTACCGTACTGCATGAAATGTCGCATTTGCCCGTTGTTGTCGATCCCAGCCACGCGACCGGCGTATCGCGCTACGTAAAGTCCATGGCGCTTGCCGCTGCGGCGTGCGGTGCCGATGGCTTAATGATAGAGGTACATAACGATCCGCCGCATGCAAAGTGCGATGGCGCACAGTCGCTTACTCCGGCACAGTTTGACGATGTGGCTAAGGGCGTACGTGCCGTGCGCGCAGCCGTAGGAGGCAATATAGATGGATAAGCAGATTATAGGTGTCGCAGGTCTTGGACTAATCGGCGGCTCAATGTGCAAGGCTCTGGTCAAATCGGGACATATAGTCGTCGGCATGGACGCCGATAAGACCACCGAGGACTATGCAAAGCTCGCCGGAATAATCGATGACAAGCTGACCGATGCGCGCATATCCGAGTGCGATTACATATTCGTTGCGCTCTATCCTCAAGCTGCCGTTGACTTCGTGCGCACTAAAGCGCCGCTGATTAAGCCCGGCGCGGTCGTAATGGACCTGTGCGGCGTTAAGCGCGCCGTGTGTGAACCTTGCTTCGAACTGGCGAAGCAGTACGGTTTTAACTACATCGGCGGACACCCGATGGCGGGCACGCAGTTTTCCGGACTCAAGTATTCGCGCGATGACATGTTCGTAAACGCTACAATGGTAATGGTCACCAAGGAAGATGAAGACCTCTACGTGTTGGGCAAGGTTCGCGAGCTGCTGCGCGATGCCGGCTTTAAGGCGGTAACGCTTACCACTGCCGAAAAGCATGACGAGATGATCGCATTTACCTCTCAGCTGGCGCACGTAGTGTCTAACGCATACGTAAAGTCGCCGACTGCGCGCGCACATCATAGTTTTTCGGCGGGCAGCTATCGCGATTTGACGCGAGTGGCAAAGCTCAATGAAACCATGTGGACCGAACTGTTCATGGATAACGCCGATTATCTGGGCAATGAGCTGGACTGGATAATCGAAGAGCTGGGCAAGTACCGCGATGCACTTAAAGCCGGCGATGCAGATACGCTAAAGGCTCTACTGCGCGACGGGCGCGAACGCAAGGAGGAAATTGATACCGAATGGAAGCGCTGACAATTGCCACTGCCGCCCCGTATGAGGTTCTGTTCGGTAAAGGCATTCTGCAAGGTGCAGGGCGGCTTACCGCAAGCGTGACGCGCGGCAAGCGTGCGGTGATAGTATCGGATGATACCGTCGCATCGCTTTATATGAACGCTGTGCGCTCTTCATACGAAAGCAGCGGCTATCAGGTGCTCGAGTATGTGTTTGAACATGGTGAGCATTCCAAATCGCCCGAAGTGCTTTTTAACCTGCTCAACTTCTGCGCGGAAAACTCACTTACGCGCGCCGACTTCATGGTCGCGCTGGGCGGCGGGGTGGTCGGCGATCTGACCGGACTGGCGGCTGCGCTGTACATGCGCGGAATAGACTTTGTGCAGATACCGACTACGCTGCTTGCTATGGTGGATTCATCGGTGGGCGGCAAGACTGCGGTCAACCTGCCCGCCGGCAAGAATCTGTGCGGCACATTCTATCAGCCTAAGCTGGTAATATGCGACATGGATACGCTTAAGACGCTGCCCGATGCGATTTACTCCGAGGGCATGGCCGAAGTAATTAAGTACGGCGCGATCTGCTCGCCCGAAATACTGGACTCGCTTAAATCCGGCGGCGATATGGATGCGGTAATACGCGAGTGCGTGCGCATAAAGGGCAACATAGTCGAACAGGACGAACGCGATACAGGCCTGAGACAACTTCTCAACTACGGACACACATTCGGTCACGCGATAGAAAAGCTGAGCGACTTTGCCATATACCACGGCGAGGGCGTAGCGGTCGGCATGCTGATTGCGGCATATACCGCGCAGAGCCACGGCATATGCGAAAAAGGCGTTTACGAAGAGCTTCACGCGCTTTTGTCCAAATGGAATCTGCCCCTGACCACACGCTTTAGTGCATCGCAAATTGCTCATCACGCAATGGGCGATAAGAAGAAGCAGGGCTCGATGATAACGCTTGTGCTGCCCTCAGAGCGCGGCAAATGCGTACTCTATCCAATGCTTGCTTCCGACCTGGCAGAGTTCATAAGACCGTGTGAAGGCGTGGTGACGGGCGTATGAAGGCAGTGATAACGCCGCACGCGCTGTCCGGACGAGTTGACAGCGTAATCTCGTCAAAGTCGCAGGCACACCGCGTGCTCATATGCGCAGCGCTTGCAAACGCGCCCACTCACATAATATGCAACTCGACGTCTAAGGACGTACATGCCACTGCGCGCTGCATAAAGGCGCTGGGCGCCGATGCGGTGTTTACCGATGGCGCAATAGACGTAGTACCCATCGCAAGCAATAGCGCCCATAGCGGCGCGCTGCTCGACTGTGGCGAGAGCGGCTCGACATTGCGCTTCATGTTGCCGCTTGTAGGTGCTCTGGGCATTGAGTGTGCCTTTACCGGTCAGGGTCTGCTGGCAAGCCGCCCGCTGTCGCCGCTTTATGAGCAGCTTACGGCGCACGGCATGAACATATCGCAGCCCGGCGCATTCCCGCTAAAGTGCAGCGGCAAACTGCAACCCGGCAGGTACGAAATAGCGGGTAATATATCTTCGCAGTTCATTACGGGCTTGCTAATGGCTTTGCCACTTTTAAGTGGCAACAGCGACATTTGCGTCATAGGCAGACTTGAATCCCGCCCGTATGTCGATATGACGCTGGATGTGCTTAAGCAGTTCGGCATACGCGTAAGCGAAAATGAGCAAGGCTTTCATGTGCCCGGCAATCAGCGCCCGCAAACACAGGGCAGCCTGACTATCGAAGGCGATTGGTCAAACGCGGCATTCTGGTTGACGGCAGGGGCATTGGGCGGCAGCGGCATTGAGTGCGCACCGCTCACAAAAGGCTCGTCACAGGGCGACCGCGCAATAGTCGACATACTCATGAATATGGGCGCACATATCGCTCAAAGCGATTCATACGTGCGCGCGGCATATGCCGACCTACACCCAATTGACATCGATGCCGGCGACATACCCGACCTAGTGCCCATTGTATCCGTGGCCGCGGGCGCGGCGATAGGGGATTCTCATATACGCGGCGTCAGGCGATTGCGGCTCAAGGAATCCGACCGCATACTGTCGATAAGCGAAATGCTGTCCGCACTGGGCGTTAAGACAGACGTGTATGACGATATGCTCGTCATTCACGGCAGAGGCGGCTTTACCGGCGGCACGGTGAATTCGTTTAATGATCACCGCATTGTGATGGCGGCTGCCGTTGCGGCGAGCATAGCCGAAGATCGGGTCACTATCTTAGATGCTCAGGCGAGCGATAAATCCTATCCGGGTTTCTTTAACTGCTTTAGAAGCTTAGGTGGGTGTGTGGAGGAAGTTTTATAATGCCTTCAATGTACGGTGAAAAACTAAAGGTATCGGTATTCGGTCAGTCACATTCACAAGCGATTGGCGTGGTGATAGACGGTTTGCCTGCCGGGTTCAAGATAGATATGGTCGAGCTTAGTCGCTTCATGGCGCGGCGCGCACCAGGTCAGGGCAAGCATACGACCGCGCGCAAGGAAGCCGACTTGCCCGAATTCGTAAGCGGCATTGTGGACGACACCACATGCGGCGCACCGGTGTGCGCGCTCATACGCAATACCGATACGCGCTCGGGCGATTATGCCAACCTGCGCGATGTGCCGCGCCCATCGCATGCCGACTATGCGGCGTATCTCAAATTCGGCAGCGCGCACGACATACGCGGCGGCGGTCACTTTTCCGGTAGGCTTACCGCGCCGCTGTGCATTGCCGGTGGTATCGCGCTCCAGATGCTTAAATCGCGCGGCATACATATCGGCGCACATATCGCCTCGGTTGGCAGCATTCAGGATACCCGCTTTGATCCGGTCAATGTCTCAACTGACGATTTTGATCAAATAGCCCAAAACGGTTTTCCGGTGTTAAATAAGCAGTCGTGCGATAAAATGCTTTCCGAAATAGAAAGCGCGCGCATGGACGAAGATTCGATAGGCGGTACAATCGAGTGCGCGGCAATAGGCATGCCACCGGCACTGGGCGATGCGCTGTTCGGCGGGCTGGAGGGCAAGCTGTCATTGGCACTCTTCGGCATACCGGCGGTCAAGGGCGTGGAGTTCGGCAGCGGTTTTGCATCGGCACAGATGCGCGGCTCTCAAAACAACGATCCCTTTGTGATGTGCGATGGCGCCGTCAAGACGCTTACAAACAATGCGGGCGGCATATTGGGCGGCATAAGCACGGGTATGCCCATAGTATTCCGTGTTGCGATAAAGCCTACGCCGTCCATAGGCAAGGTACAGCATAGCGTGTCACTTAGCAGGGGAGAAGATACCGATCTGGTTATTTCCGGCAGACATGATCCGTGTATAGTGCCGCGTGCTGTACCGGTTGTCGAGGCAGTCACAGCGCTTGCACTGATGGACATTATGTTATAATCAAAAATAAGGAAAGAGGATAAAGAAAATGGATATCAAAGAGATAAGGGAAAAGATTGACGCAATCGATACTCAAATTGTGGACCTGTATAAGCAGCGCATGGAAGCCGTAAACGAGGTGAGCGAGTACAAGCGCGCCAACAAGCTGCCCGTATACGACAGCGAACGCGAGCGCAACCTGCTCAACCGCGTAGGCGAGCAAGCTGGCAGCGAATACGAAGGCGGTGTACGCGCCATGTTCCAGACCGTCATGGAGTCCTCCCGCGCGTATCAGCATCATAAGGCCAACACTCAGTCGGCTCTGGCTCAGAAAATGGATGCCGCTGTCGATAGCACCGACAAACTCTTCCCGCCCAAAGCCATGGTCGCATGCCAGGGCGTTGAGGGCGCTTACTCTCAGATAGCCTGCGAAAAGCTGTTCAGCGCGCCGTCCATAATGTACTGCCGCAATTTTGAAAGCGTATTCGCGGCTATCGAGAGCGGTCTGTGCCGCTATGGCGTGCTTCCGCTTGAAAACACCGTTGCCGGTTCGGTCAACAGCGTGTATGACCAGATGATTTCGCATAACTTCTATATCGTACGCTCCACGCGCATTAAGGTCGACCATGTACTCCTCGCAAAGCCCGGCGTAAAGCTGGAGGACATAAAGGAAGTCTATTCTCACGAACAGGCGATAAATCAGTGCAGCCGCTTCCTTGCCGCGCATAAGGACATTCATGTGAATGTATGCAGCAACACCGCCGCCGCCGCAAAGCAGGTGTCTGAGTCCGATCGCACCGACATTGCCGCAATATCTTCGGCAAACTGCGCCGCGCTCTACGGCCTCAGCTCGCTCGCAAGCGGCATTCAGAACGACGGCAATAACCACACCCGCTTCATATGCATATCCAAGAAGTTGGAAATATATCCCGGCGCAAACCGCACCAGCATGATGATGGTTCTGCCCAATAAGCCCGGCTCGCTTTATCATGTACTGGGTCGCTTCTACGCGCGCGGTATTGACCTGGCTAAGCTGGAGTCCCGTCCGATCCCCGGCCACGATTTCGAATTCATGTTCTATTTCGACATTAACGCCTCCATCTACGCGCCCGAGCTCAAGGAGCTTATCGCCGAACTTGATACCGAATTGGATCAGTTCAAGTACCTGGGCAGCTATCTGGAAGAGATGTGATTGTAATGGAAAAGTACGGGCTGCTGGGCGAAAAGCTGGGGCATAGCTATTCCAAGCTGATACACGAATTGTTCGGTGGGTATGAGTACGACCTCATGCCCACTCCGCGCGACGATGTGCCCGACTTCATGCGCGCAAAGGACTTTCGCGCGATAAACGTCACGATACCGTATAAGGAAACGGTCATGCCGTATCTGGACACGATATCCGATAACGCGCTTAAAATAGGCAGCGTAAACACGATTGTCAAGGATGAAAAAGGTTTGCTGCACGGGTACAATACCGATAAGTACGGCTTTACACAGCTCGTAAAGCGTTCTGGCATTGTTATCACGGGACGCAAGTGCCTAGTACTGGGCAGCGGCGGCTCGTCAAAGACCGTGCGCACGGCGCTTAGCGAGCTTGGCGCAAGAGAAGTTCGAATTATATCGCGCAGTGGCGAGGACAATTATACAAACCTTTCGCGCCATGCCGATGCTCAGATAATCGTAAACACCACTCCTGTGGGCATGTATCCGAACACCGGCGTAGCGCCGCTCAAGCTGGAAGGCTTTCCCATGTGCGAAGGCGTGCTCGACCTTATCTATAACCCCGGTAAGACCGCACTGCTACTGGACGCCGAAAAGCGCGGCATACGCTGCGCCAACGGACTGCATATGCTTGTGGCTCAGGCCAAACTGGCGAGCGAGCTGTTCCGAGACGTCAAGCTCGACGACTCAATAATAGATAACGTGCGTCAACAGATCGAGCGCGATACGCATAACATAGTGCTGATAGGCATGCCCGGCAGTGGCAAGACAACGATAGGGCAATGCTTAGCCGAGCGACTGGGCAGAAGGCTTATCGATACCGACTCGATAATACCCGATCTATCCGGCGGCATGTCCGCGGGTGAGGTAATACGCATGCGCGGCGAAAAGGAGTTTCGCAAAATCGAAACCCGAGCGATATGTGAGGCGGGCAAGCAAAGCGGCTGCGTAATCGCAACCGGCGGTGGGGTAGTGACCCAGCAGAGTAATACTGACCCGCTCAGGCAAAACTCAGTCATATTCTTCATAGATCGCCCGCTTGACGAGCTGGAGTTGGGCAACGACCGCCCGCTCTCATCCACGCGCGAGCAGACCGAGCGGCTCTATCAGCAGCGTCTGCCGCTGTATAAAGCGCTGTGCGATTATTCGGTTGACAATATCGATTTGGATAAGGCGGTAAACGATATAATCGAAAAGTACAATGCACATTTTTAAGGAGGTGCGATAATGAAGCTGCTTATAATAAACGGTCCTAACTTAAACATGCTGGGTATTCGTGAGCCTGACATTTACGGTCACGAAACGTATCGCGGGCTTTGCGAGTTCATAGAAAATAAAGCTGCAGAGCTCGGTGCACAGGCTGAAATATATCAGTCCAACAGCGAAGGGGACATAGTCACTCGCATACAACAGGCGTATGGTCGCGTGGATGGCATCGTGATAAATCCCGCCGCATATACGCATACTTCTGTTGCAATACTGGATGCGCTTAAGGCAGTCGCAATACCTGCGGTCGAAGTGCATTTGAGCGACGTAACCAAGCGCGAAGCTTTCCGCCAAATATCGTATGCCGGCATGGCGTGCGAGGCGCACTACATCGGCATGGGTTTTGACGGCTATGCTCAGGCGATGAAGTATCTGGTCGATAAGTACGGTAAGTAACTCGCTTTAAGCCCCATACGAAAGTCCCGATTCTGTATGATCGAATCGGGACTTTTCGTATGCCGATAGACAAATTCCCACAATAAAGGCGCAGCCCAAATCGGACTGCGCCTTTGATTTTGCATTTTTTTGATGATTAACCCTTTACAGCACCAATCATGACGCCCTTTACGAAGTACTTCTGCAGG
>CAYTOU010000020.1:9521-17213 GCA_964439295.1 uncultured Oscillospiraceae bacterium | reverse complement strand
GCGATGGTCTGGCGGCGGATCATTAGGGAAGATTTGCCGGACTTAGCTAGGACGACGGCGGGGAGGGGTACACGGTTGTAGTTGCTCGCCATCGCGTATTGGTATGCGCCCGAGGTGAATACAGCGAGTATGTCGCCGCGCGCGGGCGCGGGTAGCATGACCTCGTCAATAAGAGTGTCCGTCTCGCATGAACGGCCCGATATGCGTACGGGTTCCAATGTAGTTTCCGACATGCGGTTGGCAAGCGCCGCCTCGTATTGCGCCTGGTAGAGCGCGGGACGCGGATTGTCCGCTAGACCGCCGTCTATCGATACATACTTGCGTATGCCCGGGATGAGCTTTATCGCGCCTATGGTGTAGAGCGCAACGCAACTCTCCGCAACTATCGACCGCCCCGGCTCGATAAATAGACGCGGTACGGGATAATCGTGAGTAGCGCACGCAGCCTTGAGCGCAGTAGATAAATGCGCAATCGATTCGTCGGGCGCAACGGGCGCATCGGCGTCAGTGTAGTGTACCGAAAAACCGCCGCCAAGATTGATCTCAGGAAGAGTAACACCAGTGGACGCGCGTAGATCGGATAGCATAGTGAGTAGCTTTGCACACCCGTCGTCAAACGCGCTTAAGTTGAATATCTGACTGCCTAAATGCGAATGTATGCCGCATAGCTCAAGACAAGGATCGGCTATTATCGCCTTTAAGACCGTTGCGGCTTCGTCAATGCCTACGCCGAACTTAGAGTCCACGCGCGCAGTCTGTATGTATGAATGCGTGTGCGCATCCACACCCGGATTCACGCGTAGAAATACATTCTGGCGCTTGCCTAAAGCAGAGCATATGCTCGATAGGCGTTCCACTTCCTCCGCATTGTCCAGTACAACGCGCCCGACACCCATCTCAACGGCGACCTTTAACTCTTCATCGGTCTTGTTGCTGCCGTGAAGTATTATGTGCTCCGCGGGGAAATCCGCATTGCGCGCAACACTTAGCTCGCCTAGACTTACACAGTCCAGCCACATGCCCCACTGCTTCATTAGCATGGCCATTGTGGTCGTCATGAACGCCTTGCTCGCGTATGCCGCAACACCGCCCGGCGCGTACTTCTTTAGCGCCTCGGTGTACCCCAGACACTGCGCGTGTAGATACTCCTCGTCATATACGTATAGCGGCGTACCGTACTCGCGCGCCAATTCCACACTGTCACAGCCGCCTATCTCCAAATGCCCCGCTTCGTTGATGCGTAGACCTTTTCTTAAATACATATTTATTCACCCGCTCCCGACAATATGCATAATATGAATCCATTATACCGTAAAGTATACCGCAATGTAAATGGACCGCAAAGGATAAGGGGGAGTATTTACGAATAATAAACAAACGTGCGGGCGCGAAAAGGCATAATAAAACGCGCCCGACGGCAGAGCCTAATCGGACGCGTGACTTTTTTGGAAAACAAATTTATTCGACAGTGAAGGAATCGAAATCGTCGTGCGAATCGTCGTCTTGCGAGGACTTGCCCTCATCCTTTTGCGAATTGTACGGCATGCGGCGGTTCATGTTGTCCACCGTGTGGCGTACAGTGCGCTCGGCGCCGCGGGCGTATGAACGTATCTTGCGGTCGCCGTCGGGATTGCTGTAGTGCTCGATTTGCACGCGGCATCCGGTCAGGAACATAAGCACAACGCTTAAAATCGCAAAGCGCAGAGAGAGTATAACGCCCACAAGTAGGTATATTATGGGCAGACGCACGATAACCTCGTGATCCTTTTCAATGACCAGCTTTATGCGCAGTCCCTTTATGAATAGATCCACCGCATTGTCCCAGAAGGAACGCGGCTTTTGCTCCTGCTTGGGTTCGTTTTCGCTGCGCGTGTTTTTCGAGGATGACGCGGATGCGCCGCCTAATGCGCCGCTCTTTTCCAGCTCGATAAGCGCCTTGCCTATGTCGCCGTCGTTGCGGTCAAGCAGCGATACCGCCTGCTCGTACGTCAGGTTGGCCTTCTGCCTTAAATACTCTATGTGCTTTATGTTGTACGATGCCATCGATTATTTCCTCCTTGCCGCGAGCGGACAGGGTTATTGACGCCACTCGTCATCGCCATGCCGGCGATAATAGCAGCGCGCACGCCGCATGCCGCCCTCGACGCTCACCGCACAGCCGCTCAAAAAAGTGAGCAGCGCGCATATGATCGCCGCGTGGGGCGCACATATGGCCGCGATGATTATCATTATCAGCGGCAGATTGACTAAAGTTTCTCCGTTGCGGGTTATGATAAGACGGGTGCGGGTATTCATGATCTTTTATCCTTTCTGCGCTCGAGGCGCATGCCATTTCGTGAATCGGTTTACAAGATGTATTGTACACCTAAAATAACACCTTTTCACGGGAATAGCCTTAAGCCGCGATTAGAGAAGGATGAGAAAATCGAATCTATCAGATCTTTTCCGCCTTGTACTCGACGCCCTTTGTGTCCACAGTTATGGACTTGATGCGCTGCTCGCTTACCGGACGATCCTGGAATCCCGTGCGGGTGGTCGCTATGCGATCGACGACCTTCATGCTCTCGTCATCGGATACCTTGCCGAACGCGGCATACTGACCGTCCAGATGCGGCGCGTTGGCGTGCATTATGAAGAACTGGCTGCCCGCCGAGTTGGGGTTCATCGCGCGCGCCATGGACAAAACGCCGCGGCTGTGCTTGAGCGTGTTCTGCTTAAAGCCGTTCATAGCAAACTCGCCCTTTATAGAGTAGCCCGGGCCGCCCATGCCGTTGCCGTTGGGGCAGCCGCCCTGTATCATGAAGCCCTCTATTACGCGGTGGAAAATCAGTCCGTCATAAAAGCCCTTGCTCGCCAGCTCGATGAAGTTGGCTACAGTGTTGGGCGCGTATTCGGGGTACAGCTCGGCGTTGATTACTCCGCCGTCCGCCATGGTTATCTGTATGGTAGGATTGGACATATTTGATTACCTCACATTTCTGTATTGTCAATGGGGATTACTTGCTTATCTTCTCAACCGTGTACTCCTGACCGTTGGTCTCCACGCGTATTGAGGCGATGGTCTGGTTGTTTATGGGCTTGTCGTTTGAATCGACCGCTACCTTGGATATCTTTTCGGCTACCGCAATGCTCTCGTCATCGCAGAGCGCGCCGAATGCCGCGTATTCGCCGTCCAGATAGTCGGGCGCGTCGGCTACGACTATGAAGAACTGGCTGGATGCCGAGTCGTACTCGCTGCTGCGCGCCATGGACAGAACGCCCTTTACGTGCTTGAGCGTGTTCTGCTTGTAGCCGTTGCCGCTTACCTCGGCCTTAATCGTGTAATCGACCTCGTCACGTCCGGCGGTGGATGCCTGACCGGCCTGTATTACGAAGTCCTTGACCACGCGGTGGAAGCTTATTCCGTCATAGAAGCCGGAATTGGCAAGCTCAATGAAGTTCGCAACCGTGTTGGGCGCATACTCGGGATAGAGCTCGGCACGCATGACCGAACCATCCTCCATGGTTATGGTCGCAACCGGGTGGGAAGCATTGGGGTCAACGGTGGGCTGAGCGGTGTTTTCGATCAGACTGCAGCCGCCGATTGCAAGCGCCATTACCAGCGCCAGCAGACAAGGAAACAGCTTTTTCATAGTACAAACTCCGTCCTTTGATTATTGTATGCGCCGCGCGCAAACGATTCAAGCTCATTATATCGCTTTTATTTGGCAAATAAAAGGCGAAAATACAAACTAACGAACTTAAGGTGAAATAATTGCAAAACTGAATGGACGAGAGACGCATGCATATGCAAAGTGCGTTTAAAGTCTACGCGATTGACAAGCGGCGTGTAAGCTGTCATAATGCAAAAAGAAATCGGCGGGGAGGTATACTTAAATGCGCAAGGGTGACGACGCGCGCCGCGAACTTTTGACGCGCGCAGCCGAGCTGTTCGACAGCCGCGGCTATGATGCCGTGTCGGTCAAGGATATTACCGACTCGCTGGGCTGGCCCAAGAGTCTGTTCTATTACTACTGCCAGAGTAAGGAAGAGCTGGTCATGATGGCCGCCAACGCGCGCGCCGAAAGCATAATCGCCGCGGTGTCAGGGCATATCGCAGGCGGCGCGGGCAATTGCGAAAAGCTGTCGCGCGCCTTGGGCGCAATGGCGTTTTGGTATAGCGATGATCCCAAGGACGCGGCGCGCCTGCTTAAGACGCTCTATCAAATCGGCAGTCTGCCCTGGCGCGTGTATCTAAGAAGCGCGATACTGCCGCGCATAAGCGAAATATGCAACGAAATCATATTAGACGGTGTCAAAGCATATGAAATGTATACGCCTTATACGCGCGCAATGAGCTGCGCCGCGCTGGAGCTGGCGGCTGACTTAGGCGAAAAGCTGGCATCGCTTATGCTTTCGGGCGAAGGTGATGCGTTTGACCGCGCCGAGGAGCTGCTTACCGGCTACCGCAGCGCGATTGAAAAGCTGGTCGAGGCGCCGTTTGGGTCGATTGAGATCACCGATACGGCATTTTTGCGCGACACGGCACGCGAGATGGGCGTTGACTTTGGCGGAGGTGTCGAATATGAAGCGGATACTTGTGACAATGGCAATGACATGCGCGATGTGCATGATGACGACGGCAATGGCTGACGCGGTGCCCACTGTGCCGCCCGAGGTAAGGGACAAGACGACTACGAGCGTCCAAACAGAAGAGCAGTCTTCTAACGCAACGGATGACGATGTCGAGGTGGTCGAATACACCACATACCCGCAGCCGACCGATGACGCGACTCAGACAGAGGGCAGGCTGTCCGGACTCTATATCGGGCTTGACCCCGGGCATCAGGAGCATTCCAACCGCGAGCAGGAGCCCATCGCGCCCGGCTCAAGCGAGACAAAGAAAAAGGTCTCCAGCGGCACACAGGGCGTAAAGACCCGCATAAACGAATACGAAACCGACCTGACAATCGCGCTTAAACTGCGCGACAGGCTGGAAAGCGAAGGCGCGCGCGTAATAATGACGCGCACCACGAGCGATGTGGATATATCCAATGTCGAGCGCGCACTTATGATGAATGAGGCGGGCGTGGATATATGGCTGCGCATACACTGTAACGGCAGCGACAATCACGATGTCAACGGCATGAGCATGTATGTGCGCGAAACCGGCGCGTATGCCGACGAGTCGTACGCGGCGGGCGAAATGCTGCTGGAGGAAATGACCGCCACCACCGGCGCCGCCGATCGCGGCGTGCATAAGTCGGATAACTACACCGGCAACAACTGGTCCGAAGTACCCTGCGTGCTTGTCGAGATGGGGTACGAGACCAACCCGGAAGAGGACGTGCTGCTCAACAGCGACGACTATCAGGATAAGCTGATAGATGGCTACATAAACGCACTTGTGCGTTGGAAAAATAAATACTTGAGGCCTGCGGTATCGCAGCCCGAATGCAATGGAGTGAAGTAAGAATGGGTAAGATACAGATCCCCGCAAACTATACGCCGATAATGAACGCGCGTGAAACAAATGCCGCAATAAAGCGCCTGAAGGATGGCTTTGAGGATTGCCTGAGCGAAGCGCTCAACCTGACGCGCGTGTCCGCGCCGCTTTTCGTGGATGCCACGACCGGTATAAACGATAACTTAAATGGCGTTGAGCGTCCGGTAAACTTTTCGACCGCCGAATCGCCCGCCAAAAATGTCGAAATAGTGCATTCTCTGGCCAAATGGAAGCGCGCGGCATTGGGACGCATGGACTTTAAGCCCGGCGAGGGTCTGTATACCGATATGAACGCAATACGCCGCGATGAAGTTTCCGACAACATGCATTCGTATTACGTCGATCAGTGGGACTGGGAATTCGTTTTGAGCCGTAAGGAGCGCACGCGCACCCGCCTGCATCAGCTGGTCGAGCATATCTACTCGGTGTTTCTGCGCACCGAGGCCGACCTGTACGCGTACGACCTGCGCATGACGCCCGTGCTGCCGCGCGAAATCACTTTCGTTACATCGCAGGAGCTGGAGGACAAGTACCCCGACCTCACCCCCAAGCAGCGCGAAAACACAATCGCCCGCAAGTACGGCGCCGTGTTTATCGAAAACATTGGCGGCGCGCTCAACTCGGGCAAGCCGCATGACCTGCGCGCGCCCGACTACGACGATTGGTCTTTAAACGGCGATATATTATTTGACTACCCGCTGCTCAACTGCGCTATGGAAATGTCGTCCATGGGCATCCGCGTGGATGAAAACAGCCTGATGGAGCAGCTGTGCGCAAGCGGTCACGAGGACTGGGCGCAGCGCCCCTTCCATAAGGCATTGCTTAACGGCGAGCTGCCCCTGACCGCGGGCGGCGGCATCGGTCAGTCCCGCCTGTGCATGTTCTTCCTAAAGAAGGCGCACATAGGCGAGGTACAGTCCTCGCTCTGGCCCGATGAGATGGTCAAAGAGCTGAAGGACGCCGGCATAGAGCTTCTGTAATTTTTGCATATAATCAAAACCGCCGCGTATCGCATGCGATGCGCGGCGGTTTTATGTGCGTCAATCGTCTCCGCCCATGAATACGTCTAAATTGTCGCAGAGTATCTTAACCACCTCGCGCAGTACAAGCTTCTGCTGCCGGGTGAGCAGTGAATTTGCCACATACGGATAGCACTTGAGCGAATCGCACACCAGAAAATCCATCGACACCCTAAGCTCGTTGGCGATGTTTATGATTATCTCCATGCTCGCCTTGCGCTTGCCCAGCTCAATGTGCCCCAGGTATGATGTCGTTATGCCCAGGCGATTTGCCAGCTCGTTTTGCGTTAACCCTAAGGACTTGCGCGCCCGGCGTATGCGCCTGCCCATACTCACATAATCCATATTCGTCACCTGCTTCTTATGAATCTCAAAAATATTACACAGTTCCGCAAACGGCATATATATTATACATCATAGCTTCTTGAAATAGAATTGACTGACAGTATTGTCTACTACTACGAGTAGCATTTTAGGAAATTTGACCGTTAAAAAGCGGTTTTTGCGCGATAAAACCGAATTAAGCCACACTTTGGCGCTTCATCAAAAAAAAATATCCCTATGTTATCAAATGCCTGTACTTTTAGCCGCGGATGTGGTATAATAACGTCGCCCACAAGTGGCGCCCTTTATTATTAGCCTTCAACATCCCTGGTATATGGCAGACTTACCGATAGCAATCAGTGTTGCGCCGAGCATGTTAGGCGGGATTCAGCGTGGATCTCACTCCGCGTCCGGTCGGACATGTGGTCTGTTCAGGCAGACGCACCATAACGGGAAGGTTCTCAGGCATTTAACTCGGGCAGACATCGGTAGGGCATACTTATACTTAGGAGGTTTTTTCCCATGTTTGAAGACAAGACTCTTACTTGCCGCGAGTGCGGCCAGCAGTTCGTATTCACCGCTTCTGAGCAGGCGTTCTACGCCGAGAAGGGTTTCCAGAACGAGCCCGGCCGCTGCCCCGCTTGCCGCGCCGCTCGTCGTGCCGCTAACGGCGGCAGCCGCCCTGAGCGTCAGATGTACGATGTAATCTGCGATGGCTGCGGCCGTCCCACTCAGGTGCCCTTCCAGCCCCGCGGAGACCGTCCGGTCTACTGCCGTGAGTGCTTCGAGGCACAGCGCAACGCTCGCTAATTAGAGCATAGATAAATTGCCCCCTTCACCGTTTGTATGGTGAAGGGGGCTTTT
>CAYTOU010000020.1:0-9421 GCA_964439295.1 uncultured Oscillospiraceae bacterium | reverse complement strand
GCCGGTACATGCAAGTGACGCAATGCTTAACATGCAAAATCACGTCCCTATAAACGTCCCGTAAACGCTCAAAATTGCCATCTGAAAAAGAGAAGTAAAACATAAAAACTGTGTCAAGTTTAACACTAAAGACGGCGACTTGACCTTCAAAAAGCCCGAAAAGCGCCAATTTTTGGGCACTTTCACAAAATAAAGCCACGGATTGAACCCTCTAAGACGCTGCACGCATATTTTACTCAAATGGCACTGATAAATGCTTTTATCGGATGGGTTTGTGCGTATAATAAATCTTGACCTTAGGTAATGCGTCAAAAAACGGTGCAAAGGAGGCGCGTATAAAGCATGTGGTGGGCATTGTTTCTGGGCATACCGGTGGGTATATACCAGGTATGGGCCATGCGCGTGTATATGCGCGGCTTGGGCGCCGGGGGCAAGGGACTGCGTACGCGCGTCATAGCGGCATTCTTTAATGTCCTGCTGGTGTTGGGGCTGATGGTCGGGTGCGCGTGTCTGGGACCCGAGGCACTACTTTGGGGCGCGGGCGGCATGTGCGGCGCGATGATAATAATCGCGTTCATACTATTTGTCCGCTCGATAGACAACTGATGGCAGGTGATGACTAGAATGGAAAACTTTTCGGTTGAAGTAAGTCCTGAAGTGATTAACCTCTTCGGACTGGAATTCAGCCAATCGCAGGTGACTCTGTTTATCGTCACGTTGCTTTTGACGGCGTTCGCGCTTGTGTTCAGGTTCGTCCTGTTCCCCAAGTTCACCGAACGACCGGGAAAGTTCCAGAACGTGATTGAGCTGCTGGTGGAGGCTGCGAACAAGATGTCGGACGGCAACCTGCACGGCAAGTGCCAGGGACTATACGCCTACTCGTTTTCGCTTATGCTGATACTGGGCGTGAGTTTCCTGATGGAACTGCTGGGCTTCAGAATACCGGCGACCGACTTCAACTTTACATTTGCGATAGCGGTAATGTCGCTATGCATAATCGTGTACTTCGGCGTCAAGTACAACGGCGCATGGGGATACGTCAAATCGTTCGGTAAGCCCTTGGGCATAATGTGGCCTTTCCGCGTACTGAGCGAGCTGCTGATTCCCGTATCGCTGTCGTGCCGAATGTTCGGTAACCTGTTCGCATCCATGGTTATAATGGACATTATCTACGCCGCGATGGGCAACTTCGCATTCGCGATTCCGTCGGTGCTGGCGCTGTACTTCAATCTGTTCGACGTCGCAATACAGGTTTACATATTCGTGACGCTGACGCAGATATTTACCGCCGAGGCATTCGACGAATAATTTCGATTGGGACTTAAATCCAAAGCAGAACATTGACTTTTTATTTGGGAGGAAAATTACATGAACGGTCTTATAGCTCTGGCCGCTGCTATCGCGGTATTCACCGGTATCGGCGCCGGTATCGGTATTTCTATGGCCACATCCAAGGCAGTTGAGTCCATTGCACGTCAGCCCGAGGCGAGCGGCAAGATTCAGTCCGTTATGATGCTGGGCGCGGTTCTGGCCGAGTCCACCGCTATATACGGTCTGGTTATCGCAATACTGCTGTACCTGAAGATCTAAAAGTTGCTTTTTAGGTGCTTCGCATAAAGTTTTTAAGTTTCGGGTGGTGAATTTATGGGCATTGATATAGACGTAGTACGAATGCTGGAATACGTCGTAAACGTAGTCATCCTGGTGTTGATACTGAATAAGCTCCTGTATAAGCCCGTCAACAAATTCTTGAAGGCGCGTCAGGACAAGGTAAACGCGGCACTGGATGATGCCGCCGCAAAGCAGCAGGAGGCCGAAAACCTGCATAAGCAGTACGACGAGTTGGTAAGCCAGTCGCGTACCGAAAGCGCTGAAGCACTGCGTCAGGCAAACGAGCAGGCATCGCGTCAGGCGGATCAGATCGTATCCGAGGCACGCGAGCAGGCACGTCAGATACTGCAGCAGGCGCATAACGATGTGGAAAAGCAGATGAAGCTGGCGCGTGAACAGTCGCACGACGAGGTTGTATCCATGGCGGTAGACATGGCGTCGCGCATACTGGGCCGCGAGGTTTCCGCAGAGGATAACGCCGAGGTTATTAAGGCGTTTTTTGAAGGGCAGGACAAGAAGTGAGCAGCAAATGTGTTTTGAGAGTTGCCGCGCCGCTTGCTGCTGACCGCCTGAGTGAAATAAAGGAATCGCTTGAAAAGTACGCAGGTCACGAGCTGGACGTCAATGTGATAGTCGATGAAACCATAATAGGCGGCTTCATCGCGCTACTTGACAACCACGTAATCGACCGCAGCTTTAAGACGATTCTAAGCGATATGGGTCGCCGCGAGCGCGCAGGCAAGCCTGCCAAGCAATACACCGGCGACACGCGTCAAGCCGATGTAGGTCAGGTAACGCGCTTTGCCGATGGCATAGTGTCGATAACCGGACTTACGCACTGCCGCTACGGCGAGCTGGTGTATATCGGCGATGCAGCCGCCATCGCGATGAACATATCCGAAAACCAGGTGGACGCGGTACTGCTGTCCAGCGACAATACAATCGAGCAGGACGCGATAGCACAGGCATCGGGCGATGTAGTGCGCGTGCCCGTGGGCGAAGCGCTGCTGGGTCGAGTGGTTGACCCGCTGGGTCGTCCGCTTGACGGCATGCAGAGCCCCAAGTGCACAAAGAAGCGCCCCATAGAGGCGCCCAGTCCGTCCATACATGACCGTCAGAAGGTGGCAAAGCCCCTTATGACCGGCATACTGTCCATCGACTCAATGATACCTATCGGCTGCGGTCAGCGCGAACTTATTATAGGCGACCGTCAGACCGGTAAGACGACGATAGCGATCGATACCATACTTAACCAGCACGACAAGGGCGTCCTGTGCGTCTACGTCGCAATAGGTCAGAAGGCATCCACAATCGCCGACGTCGTAAATACCCTGCGCGAAAACGGCGCACTGGACTACACCGTCGTTGTGGCGTCCACCGCGTCCGACAGCGCGCCCATGCAGTACATAGCGCCCTACGCCGGCTGCGCAATGGCAGAGGAATTCATGTACGCGGGCAAGGACGTGCTTATCGTATACGATGACTTAAGTAAGCACGCCGTCGCTTACCGCGCCATGTCACTACTGCTCCGTAGGCCGCCGGGACGTGAAGCTTACCCGGGCGACGTGTTCTATCTGCACTCCAGACTTCTGGAGCGCGCGGCACGCCTGTCCGACGAAATGGGCGGCGGCTCAATGACCGCACTGCCCATAATCGAAACCATGGCGGGCGATATATCGGCGTACATACCGACCAACGTAATATCCATTACCGATGGTCAGATATATCTGGAAAGCGAACTGTTCAACGAAGGCATGCGCCCCGCTGTAAACGTGGGTCTGTCGGTCAGCCGTGTAGGCGGTTCGGCACAGACCAAGGCAATGCGTAAGGTCGCAGGTCGCCTGCGTCTGGATCTGGCACAGTATCGCGAATTGAGCGTGTTCTCGCAGTTCGCGGGCGAGCTGGAAAGCTCGACGCGCGAATCGCTAAGCCACGGTCAGCGCGTAACCGAATGCCTAAAGCAGATGCAGCATAAGAGCTACACCGGCGCCGAACAGATCGCGATACTCCATACAGTACTTAACAACGTGACCCGCGCCGTGCCGGTACGCTATATTGCTCAGTTTAATACCGAGATGCTGGCGTATCTGCGCGAAAACGGTGCCGATGTCATGGAGAACATAACCGAGACCGGCATGCTGAGCGATGAGTCGGCGCGCAAGATCGAGGATATGGCGCAGGAGTACATGGAGCTGTTCTTCAAGACCAACGACATTACGCCCGAGCGCGAGGAGCGCGATCTCAAGCTGGATACCCGCACGCGCACTAACGCTCCCGCCGAAAGCGCAGGTAAAAAGCAATGAAAAGCATGGCCGACATAAAGCACTCTATGCGCGCCGTACAGGATACCAGTAAGATCACAAAGGCGATGTACCTGATATCCACCGCAAAGGTGCGCAAGGCGCTTAACATGTACGAGTCCAATTCGGCATACTTTTCGCGCGTACGTGTGGCCATGAAGGATATACTGCTGCACTCCGAAGGCATAAGCCACCCTTACCTGGGCGTAAGCCCGCATAAGCGGCCTGCGTTTTTGGTACTGGCAGCCGATAAGGGACTGTGCGGCGGCTATAACCACAATCTGCTGGAATACGCGCAGGCGCGCATTGACGAAAGCGAATCGCCGTATGTACTGCCCGTGGGACAGGAAACGCTGGCATACTTTGCCCGCCATAACGCAGGCATAGAGCTGGATACGCGATTTGTCGAGCTCAGTCAGAGCCCGACGCTGCACAATGCACGTAAGATAATGCGCGCGCTGATCGAACTGTACGAACAGGGCAAGGTCGACTCGGTATTCATAATATATACCAAGTACGTAAGCGGCACGCTTCAGCGCCCGCTGATGATAGACCTGGTGCCGCTGTCGGCGGACGATTTTGCCGATGTGGATGTCGAAAACAAGGACTCATGGGTTATGAACTACTACCCCTCGGTTGAGGAGGTATTCAATACACTGGTTCCGCAGTACATAGTGGGCATAGTTTACGCGACCATGGTGCAGGCGTACGCGTCCGAACAGTCGGCGCGTATGAACGCAATGGACAGCGCAAACCGCAACGGTCAGCAGATGCTGGACGATTATGCACGCGAACTAAATGCCGCGCGCCAGAGCGCGGTCACCAGTGAGATAGCCGAAATTATCGGCGCACTGGATGTAATAGGCGAGCAGAGCGAAAGCGGCGAATAGCCCGGCGCCCTGCTGAAGAGGTGATACAATGAACGAACATAAGGGCAGGATAGTGCGTATAACCGGACCTGTGCTGGACGTACGTTTTGACGATCATCATATGCCGCAGGTATATACCGCGATGTATACCAAGGAACCCGGTTCCGAAGCGGCGGTATGGATGGAAGTCGAAATGCAGCTGGGCAATGATACGGTACGGTGCATTGCACTTAATGCGACCGAAGGCTTGTACTGCGGCATGGAGGTCACGGATACGCGTTCGCCGATAACCGTGCCCGTGGGCGATTCGGTAATGGGGCGCGTCATAAACGTGCTGGGCGAGCCGATTGACGGCAAGGGTCCCATCGCACAGGGCGAGCGCATGCCCATACACCGCAGACCCCCGTCCTTTGCCGAGCAGCATCCGGCCACCGAGATATTCGAAACCGGACTGAAGGTAATCGACTTGCTTGCGCCGTATCCCAAGGGCGGCAAGATCGGTCTGTTCGGCGGCGCGGGCGTAGGTAAGACGGTTCTTATAATGCAGCTGATGCATAACATCACTCAGGAGCATGGCGGTCACGCGGTATTCACCGGCGTTGGCGAGCGCTCCCGTGAAGGTAACGAGCTGATAAGCGAAATGACCGAGTCGGGCGTACTTAAGAACTCAATGTTAGCCTTCGGTCAGATGAACGAGCCGCCGGGAAGCCGTATGCGCGTAGCACTGGCAGGCCTGACAATGGCCGAGTACCTGCGCGATAAGGAAAACTCCGATGTGCTTTTGTTTATCGATAACATATACCGCTTCATACAGGCGGGCAGCGAGGTTTCCGCTCTGCTGGGTCGTATACCCAGCGCGGTCGGTTACCAGCCCACACTGGCAAACGAGTTGGGCGAACTGCAGGAGCGCATAGCGTCCACCGCGTCGGGCTCCATAACGTCGGTTCAGGCTATTTACGTGCCTGCCGATGACCTGACCGACCCGGCACCTGCTACGACATTCTCCCACTTGGATGCAACGACCGTTCTTTCGCGTTCCATATCCGAGTTGGGCATATACCCGGCGGTCGATCCGCTGGCGTCCTCCTCGCGCATACTGGAGCCGCGAATCGTCGGCGAAGAGCATTACCGCGTGGCGCGCGGCGTGCAGGCCGTACTGCAGCGCTATAAGGAGCTGCAGGACATAATCGCAATACTGGGTATGGAAGAGCTTTCGCCCGAGGATAAGCAGATGGTTTACCGCGCGCGTAAGCTGCAGAAGTTCCTAAGCCAGCCCATGAGCGTGGCAGAGGTATTCGTAGGCATACCCGGCAAGTACGTGCCCCTGCGCGACACGATACGCTCGTTTAAGGCAATTATTGACGGCGAGGTCGACGATCTGCCCGAGGCCGCGTTCTTCATGGCGGGCGATATTGACGATGTAAGGCAGAAGGCGCAGGCGATGAAGGAATGAGCAAGCTCTTTCACCTGGAAATGATAACGCCCGAGCGACGCTTCTTTGACGGCCAGGTGGAGGCAGTGCAGCTGCCGGCGCCCGACGGTCTGATGGGCATACTGGCCGGTCACGAGCCGGCGGTCATATCGCTGGACGTAGGTCAGGTAAAGCTGTTTTACGACAATGAGTGGCACGAATGTGCCGCGGCACCCGGCTTTGTCGAGGTGCGAAGCGACGGCGTGGTAATGTTCTCTCAGGCATTCGAGTGGCCCGAGGAAATCGATATCAGCCGCGCATTGGCCGCAAAAGAGCTGGCTGAACGCCATATCAAGAACCAGCGCAGCTATAAGGAATACATTGTCAATAAGGTATCCCTGGCGCGCGCTATGGTGCGTCTGGAAACCGGTCGTAAGAGAATAAACCACTGATCTAACTCAGCGCGGAGTCCGAAAATAATCGGCTCCGCGCTTTTTTAATGAGATTTGACAATGGCGCCTACACTATGCCGCTTTTGTCATTGACATCGCTAAATTCATTATGATAAAATAGTAAAGAGAGGGCAAGGCACATGCCGCGCCCAACACAAAAGGACTTTATTTAGGAAAGGATGGATGGAATGCCGAAAAAAGGAAAAAACATGCTGCGTGAAAAATGGAGTGAAGCACTTACATCGGTGCTTCCGATAACCCTACTGGTATTTGCGATATGCTTCGCGCTCGTGCCCGTGCCCAACAATGCAATGATGGGCTTTATAATAGGCGCGGCGCTGCTGGTGCTGGGCATGGGACTGTTTACGCTGGGTACGGACCTGGCAATGACCCCCATAGGTCAGCACGTGGGCAATACCATTACCAAATCTAAGAAGATGTGGCTGGTGGCACTTGTGGGCTTCATCGTGGGCATGCTTATAACGCTGTCCGAACCCGATCTGCAGGTGCTCGCCGAGCAGGTGCCCGGCATACCCAATATGGTTCTGATGGTCGCCGTGGGCATTGGCGTGGGACTCTTTTTGGTCGTGGCACTCATGCGCATTATACTGCGCGTGCCCATGAAGTTCCTGCTGCTTATCTGCTATGCCATTGTGTTTATACTGGCACAGTTCGTGCCTAAGTCCTTCCTCGCGGTGGCGTTCGACTCGGGCGGCGTTACGACCGGTCCTATGACGGTTCCGTTCATACTGGCTCTGGGCGTCGGTGTTTCCGCCATACGTAGCGATAAGAACGCCGAAAACGACTCGTTCGGTCTGGTTGCGCTGTCGTCGGTTGGACCCATACTGGCGGTCATGGTGCTGGGTATGATGTATAATTCCGGCGACGCCGTGTATAACGCATCCTCGGTCACCGCGGTCGAAACCACTACCGAGCTGAGCGTGCTGTTCCTAAGCGAGCTGCCGCATTACTGCCGCGAGGTCGCGTACGCGCTGTTGCCCATCGTGGTGTTCTTCTTTATAATGCAGTTTGCGTCGCTGCACCTAAAGGGCTCGTCGCTGCTGCGCATTATAATGGGTCTAGTATATACTTACGTGGGTCTGGTGCTTTTCCTGCTGGGCGTAAACGTGGGCTTCATGCCCGTGGGTACGTATATCGGCGAGGCACTGGGCAAGCTGGAATATAACTGGATACTGGTGCCGCTGGGCATGATACTGGGCTACTTCGTTGTCGCCGCCGAGCCCGCGGTGCATGTACTCAATAAGCAGGTGTACGAAATAACCGCCGGCGCGATACCGCCTAAGGCATTGAGCATTAGCCTTGCAATCGGCGTGTCCGTGTCCGTGGGACTGGCCATGCTGCGCATACTGACCGGCATGCCCATCATGTACCTGCTGATACCCGGCTATGGTTTGGCACTGATACTTATGTTCTTTGTGCCGCCCATATTCACGTCGATAGCGTTTGACTCGGGCGGAGTTGCATCCGGCCCGATGACCGCGACATTCCTTTTGCCCTTTGCGATAGGCGCATGCACGGCAATGGGCGGCGATGTCGTGTCCGACGCGTTCGGCGTGGTGGCGATGGTGGCAATGACGCCGCTAATCACCATACAGATACTGGGCGTATATTACCGCATTAAGCAGCGCAAGGTAAAGCACACCATTGAGACCGAGCTTGCGCCGGATGAAGATATTATTGATCTATAAGAGGTGAAATTCTTGAACGGTATAAGGCTTCTTATGATAATAACACCGCGCCACTTCGAAAGCGCTTATGAGGATTATCTGAAGACAGAAGGATTAAGCGCTGTATTCTCAACCCCTTGTCAGGGCACGGCGGGTAAGTCGATACTGAACATGCTGGGACTGGAGCAGACCGAAAAGGCGCTCATGATTGCAATGACGCAAAAAGGGCACGCGGGCAAGGTTATGCGCGGCATGATATCGCGCATGGGCATAAACATGCCCGGCAACGGCATTGCGCTGACCATACCGGTGAGCAGTATAGGCGGCGCGAGCAGCATGAAGTACCTGATGGAGAATCAAAACATAATCATAGGCGGAGGGACGGATATGGAAGACAGACAGCCTGTATTCCCGTTTGATTTGCTTGTAGCTATAACCGAGCGCGGCTGCGTGGAGATGGTAATGGACGCGGCACGCACGGCAGGTGCGCGCGGCGGCACGCTGATACACGCCAAGGGCACGGGCACCGAGTTTACCACGAAGTTCTTTGGCGTATCGATTGCATCGGAAAAGGACGTCGCGCTGATAGTAGTAAGCCATAAGGATAAGGACGCCATAATGCGCACGATCATGGAAAAGGCCGGCATACACTCCGAGGCGCATACCGCGCTGATCTCGCTGCCGGTTGAGAACGTGGTGGGTCTGAATAGCGTCCTGGCGCCGGATACGGATGATGAGTGAGGGAGCGGGGACGGGGGCAGCCGTTAGCTGTTAGCGGTTAGCCGTTAGGTTGAGTTAGTGTGCGCGGGGAGTTAGTGACTAGTGACTAGTAGGCGAGTGACTAGATTGAGTTAGTTTGCGGGGGGTACGGCGTAGGGATTAGGGAACAGGGATTAGGGAACAGGTTGAGTTAGTTTGCGGAGTTACGGTGACCTCTCAGTCACTGCGGTGACAGCTGCTCCGCCAGGCGAGCCAGGGGTTTGGTTACGGTGAGGCTTTGTTGATAGTACGATGCCGCTCATACGACCTGCCACGTTCACAATACTGTCCCTTCTCGCGCAACTCTAATATATGGTTGCGCGAGCCGGAT
>CAYTOU010000019.1:0-17244 GCA_964439295.1 uncultured Oscillospiraceae bacterium | reverse complement strand
GCGAACGGCTTTTCTTTGCAGCTTTCTTTTCCTCGAAAAGAAAGCGCGTTCCCCTCGTTCTTACTGCTTCCTCATGTCCTTTTCGCGCAACGCTACGCGGCGGATTTTGCCGGAGATGGTCTTGGGGAGGGTGTCGACGAATTCGATTATGCGGGGATACTTGTAGGGCGCGGTTACGCGCTTTACGTGATCCTGAAGCTCCTTGACCAGGGCATCGCCGGCCTTGTCCTTGTACTCGCGGGTCAGGACTATAGTGGCCTTGACAACCTGACCGCGGATAGGATCGGGTACAGCGGTTATGGCGCACTCGAGAACGGCGGGATGCTCCATAAGTGCGCTTTCGACCTCGAACGGTCCAATGCGGTAGCCGGAGGACTTGATGACGTCGTCCGCGCGACCTACGTACCAGTAGTAGCCCCACTCATCGCGCCATGCAAGGTCGCCCGTGTGGTATATGCCGTCGTGCCATACCGACTTGGTCATCTCGTCGTCGTGATAGTAGCCCATGAACATGCCGGGCGGGTTGGTCTTGCCCGTGCGTAGGACTATCTCACCTACATGACCGGGCGCGCAGCTCTCGTCGTTCTCGTCCAGTAGATCCACGTCGAATATGGGCGCGGGCTTGCCCATCGAGCCGGGGCATATCTTCATCCACGGGAATGTGCAGAGGGTCGCAACCAGCTCGGTCTGACCGAAACACTCGCGCATCTCGTGACCGGTCAGCTCCTTCCAGCGGTTGAATACCTCCGGGTTGAGCGGCTCGCCGGCAGTCGAGCAGGCGTGTAGATTGCTTAGATCGTAGCTCTTGACGTCCTCGTGTATCATGAAGCGGTATATCGTGGGCGGCGCGCAGAAGGTGGTTACCTTGTACTTGCTTATTACGTCAAGTAGTTCGGTCGGATGGAAGCGGTCAAAGTCGTATACGAATATAGCACTGCCGCCCAGCCATTGGCCGTATAGCTTGCCCCATACCGACTTCGCCCAGCCGGTCTCGGATACGGTCAGATGCAATCCGCCTTCCTCAACGCGTAGCCAGTATACGGCGGTGATTATGTGACCCAAGGGGTACTTAAAGTCGTGCTGAACCATCTTGGGCATGCCAGACGTGCCCGACGTGAAGTATAGAAGCATCGGATCGGAGTTCTCGGGCAGACGACCCGGAGTAAAATCGCAGGAGGTCTTCGCGGCCAGCTCGTTGAAGTCCAGATAGCCCGGCTTCGCGCCGTGTACCATTATCAGCTTTTCAACGGTGGGGCAGGAGGGCATCGCCGCGTCGATGTGATCGGATATCTCGCCGTCGTGCGTGGTGATTATCATCTTAACGCCCGCGCTGTTGCAGCGGTATACGATGTCCTTGGCCTGTAGCTGGTTGGTGGCGGGTATCGCAACCGCGCCCAGCTTGTGCAAAGCCAGTATGCAGAACCAGAACTCGTAGTGGCGCTTTAGTATCAGCATGACCTTGTCGCCAAAGCCTATGCCCTGATCGCGTAGCATGTTGGCCGTGCGGTCGGACTCGCGCGCTATGTCGGCATAGGTGAAGTCGCGTACCTCACCGGCGGGATTGACCCAGAGTAGGGCGCGGTCGTTGGGGCACTCGCGACCCAGACGATCCACTACATCGTATGCAAAGTTGAACCTTTCGGGTACCTTGAGCTGGAAATTGCGCAGGAAGTCCTCGTAGGTAGAGAACTTGGAACGGGTTACGTATTCTTTATAAAGAGCAGTCATTGACGCTTAATCCTCCTACTTCAATACGACCGCGATGAAGCGGCAATCCTTTTCCACGCCGTACATAGCGTGCGGTATCGACGAATCGTAGTAAATCGAATCGCCCGGGAATAGGAACACTTCGTTGCCGCCTAGGTCGATCTTGAGCGTGCCCTCGAGCACGTAGTCAAACTCCTGACCCTCGTGCGAGTGGGTGTCCTTGCCGTAGAGATTGTCGCCGTCACAGGCAACGGTTACGATGAACGGCTCGGACTTCTTGTCGCGGAAGTTGTACGCCAGATGCTCGTAATGGTACGCTTCGCGGCGGTGGAACTCAAGTCCCTTGCCCTTGCGGGTCAGCTCGTACCCGCGCAGACGCGGGCTTTCGCCGGTCAGAAGGTCGGATATGTCAACACCCAAAACCTCGGCAATGTTGAATAGGTTGGAGAAGGAAAAATCACGCGTGCCGCTTTCGTATTCCTTGTATACGTCCACATTGACGCCGGACTTCTCGGCGACTTCTTCGGCACTCATGCCGCTGATGTCGCGTAGATCGCGCAGTCGCATTGCTATCATCTGAATTTTGTCAGACACTTTCAATTACCTCCTGATTGGAAAAATAAAAGCCGCCTCATTTTTTAATGAGGCGGCTTGGATTAGCCACGGTACCACTCAAATGATCCCTTTTAAAAGGAATCGCTCTGTAGGACTCTAACAAGTCCCCGGCAAGTAACGGTGCCGACCGGACGCACTTACTTCGTCGCCATGCGGATCGATCGACGCATGGGCGGTGTTTTCAGCCCGTCAGCTCGGGAGGGATAACATTGTCGCTCGCAACACCGGCTTACACCAACCGCCGGCTCTCTGCGCTTGCTAAACGCCACTGCCTTGTCTCCGTCAAAGCTTTGTCTGTATGGCTGTAACTATACTACGCCCGCGTGCGTTTGTCAAATGATTTTCTGTTACGTTTTGGGAGTCTGTCAGGTGTCGAGCGCGCTCGCGCGTTCATTTAACGCATTTACGGCGTCCTCGTCAACTAACGCGTAATCGCGTTCGCCGTCGTCCTCGGGCAGAGTGTCAAAGTAGTCGAGTGCTGCCTGATAGCCGGTAAGGGATATATTCCATATCTCGCTGTGCTTGGTAAGCTCCGTACCTTCGCACCAACTGACCTCGATATACATATCGTATAGGTCGTCAACCGTTATACCGCCGGCGGAACTTATCGCACTAAGATCAAGTACGGCATCATGGGCGTACTCTACGCTGCTCGCACCGGTGTTCAAACCGGCGGGGTATAGGTCGATGGGCTTGCTATAGAATATGGGACTTGCGAACACCCGGCTCATCTTGTCGCCCAAATGCACATCTAGCTCTATGTCATATGCGGGCTCGGTAAGCTTGCTCGTCAGGCTGAGCACAAATGTCGCGTACGCCTGATCATCGGACAAATCTTCTTCATTGGTCGATTGCACCACGTAGTAATGCGCGTAGAACGCCTCGGAATCCGCACACGATATGGCTTCATCCGCATGCTCGCTTATAAACGTGTCCTCACTTGCTGTTTTAGTGACCGATGCGTCCTCGTCCGCCGATGCAATGGGGCATATGGCAAGGAGTGCGCTTAAAAGTACCGCAAAGAGTTTTACCATACAATCTCCACCTTTCATGGTCGCTTTTTTGATACAGCATGTATCTATTTATATTATAACAAATTGGAAGGGGGCAAATCAACCATATCCTGCTGATTTAACATTTATACCATGCGTATCAAAATCACTACCCGGAGACATAAATGCATAATAAACAAACTTGCTGTTGCAGGAAATGGGCGAGTCTGATATAATATCCCCATATAAATGCGCAAAAAGGAGCATGCCGATATGCAAAAAATACAGATGAAAACGCCGCTGGTCGAGATGGACGGCGACGAGATGACGCGCGTACTGTGGCAGATGATCAAGGATAAGCTGATACTGCCGTTTGTCGATCTTAAGACCGAATACTACGATCTGGGCTTGCCCAACCGCGACGCGACCAATGATCAGGTGACAATCGACGCCGCCGAGGCCAATAAGCGCCTGGGCGTAAGCGTAAAGTGCGCCACGATAACCCCCAACGAGCAGCGCATGAGCGAATACCACCTAAAGCAAAAGTGGCTCAGCCCCAACGGCACAATCCGCGCCATAATGGACGGCACGGTGTTCCGCGCGCCCATACTGGTCAAGGGCGTATCGCCCGTGGTGCGCAATTGGCAGAGCCCCATTACGATTGCGCGTCACGCGTACGGCGACATATACCGCGCAAAGGAAATGCTGATACCCGGCGCGGGCAAGTGCGAGCTGGTGTTCACCGGCGAGGACGGCACAAAGAAGTCCATCGATGTGTTCGACTTCAAGAGCAGTGGCGTCGTAATGGGTATGCATAATCTGGATAAGTCGATTGAGAGCTTCGCGCGCTCCTGCTTCCGCTATGCCCTGGATGTAAAGCAGTCGCTGTGGTTCTCCACAAAGGATACCATATCCAAGACATACGACGGTCGCTTTAAGGAAATATTCCAGAACATTTTCGATAGCGAGTTCAAGGACGCATTCGACGCGGCGGGCATAGAGTACTTCTATACGCTTATCGATGACGCCGTGGCGCGCGTAATACGCTCCAAGGGCGGCTTCATATGGGCGACAAAGAACTATGACGGCGATGTCATGAGCGATATGCTGGCGACCGCGTTCGGCTCCCTCGCCATGATGACCTCGGTACTGGTTTCGCCCAACGGTCAGTTCGAATACGAGGCGGCGCACGGCACCGTAACCCGCCACTACTACCGCTATCTGAAGGGCGAAAAGACTTCCACCAACCCGGTTGCGACCATTTTCGCATGGTCGGGCGCACTGCGCAAGCGCGGCGAAATGGACGAGCTGCCCGAGCTGATGGCGTTCGCCGATAAGCTGGAGCACGCTACGCTGTCCACGATAGAGGGCGGCGTGATGACCGGCGACCTAAAGAACCTGTTCGAGGGCGAGGCGCGCGCTGTTACCAGTGAGGAATTCCTGGACGCCGTTGCCGAAAAGCTCGCGTAAAAAGACAAACAGTATTTCGCGGCGGGACGCGTGCGTCCCGCCATATGTGTATATGCGGAGGCCGATATGAATATACTGATGCTGGGCAACAGCTTCACGTACTTTAACGATATGCCGGGCATGCTGGCGGGGGAGCTTAACGCGAGCGTGACCGAGGTAGTGCGCGGCGGCGCTTTTCTGCACGACTTTTTGAGCCAGGAGGACGAGCTGTGCCAACTGGGCATGGCGGCACTGCTGGGCGAAATACATGAGCGCGAAGGTCGCGAAATGTGCCGCACTTTCGGTGAAAAGCCGCAGGGCAAGTGGGACTACGTAGTGATTCAGGAGCAGAGCTTTAACGCCGTGGGCAATCCCGAGGATTACCTAAAGAGCGCAACCGAGCTGATACGCCGCATAAAGTCGGTGGGCGCAGTGCCGGTGATATACGCCACATGGGCATATCGCGACGGCAGTATGAAGCTCAAGAGCACATGGCTCAGTTTTTCCGAAATGCGTGAGCGACAGACTAAGACATATACCAATGCGGCTAAAGAATGCGGCGCGCTGCTCGCGGACGTGGGCGCGGCGTTTGAAAAGGCGGATTTCAACGTATATAACGATGACGACTATCACCCCAACGAGCAGGCCTCGCGCCTGGCGGCACATGTGATTGCCGATGCGATACGCGCTTCGGGGGTGGATAAGTGATACGCAATGTCATATGGGACTTTGACGGCACGCTGTTTAACTCATATCCGTTCATGACCGGCGCGCTAAAGCAGGCGCTTGAAATGAACGGCTGCACCGAAAGCGTGGACGCATTGATCGAAAAGTTCATGATAAACGAGCGCGTGGCGATTGAGTTTTTCGCGGAAAAACACTCTATCGATGTGCAAAAGCTCAGGGCGGACTATTTCGCGTGTTCGGCTAAGGGCGATTTGAGCGTCATAAAGCCTTTTCCGGGCGCAAAGGAAGCGTTGCAGGGCGTAATTGCATCGGGCGGGCGCAACTATATACTTACGCACCGCAACGGCACCGCCAATACGATAGTCGAAATAAACGGCATGAGCCACTTCTTCACCGAAATAGTGACCGCCGACAACGGCTTTAAGCGAAAGCCCGATCCGGAAAGCATATTTTACCTGATGGACAAGTACTCCATGCAGCCCGATGAAACCATGATAGTGGGCGATCGCGAGCTGGAGGTAGAACTGGGGCGCAATGCCAAAGTGGTATCCTGCTTTTTCAATAACGGCGATGCGCGCTGCACAAGCGTGCCGGATTATACGATAAATGCATTGAATGACGGCGGCTTTATGTCGATAGTTAACGAACGGAGGTAGTCGGTATGGCGGATGCGGATAGACTTGCACTGGAGCTTATGCTGGCGATATCCGGCATGGACGGCGACGAGCGTTTAAGCGCGATGCGCGTGCGCGACCGCGCCTTAAAAGAAGCCGCCGGGCGTTTACAAGAGTGGAACACGCTTGACGAGGCGGCGCAGATTACAGGCGCGCTAAATCTGGGCATGGCGGCGCTGAGCGATGACACTATTATGTCGCAGGCGGATGCCGTAAATGACGAAAGCGAATGGTACTTCATCGAGGATAGGGGACTGTTCAACTGCGCGGCACTGGCACTTATGGCAAAGCGCGGCAAAAAGCGCGCCATGCTGCGCGTATCGACCGAAATGGACGTGCCGCCCGAGTGGTGGGCGGAAAGCGCGTTTATGTCGCAAAAGCTAGGCCATGTCGTGCCCATAGTGCTTGAGTCTGTAGACAAAAAGCGCGGCACGCGCGAATACATAAACCTGTCAAGCGGCGCGCGCATGACCGACAGCGTAAATACGCAGACCGGCGCGCGCACACAGAAGGAAAACCGCGGCGCAATCGATGCGCCCATGCCCGACGCGCAGCAGCTTGCGCGCGCGACCGATACCGAAGCCGCGCCCGAGGCACATAGCGGCAGGGTGTGGCTGCTTCTGCTCATGATGCTGGTATGCGGCGGCGTGCTTTATGGGATGTACAGTTTGATATTCAGTTTGATTAGGTGATATGAAAAGCAAGGGCGGGCGACATTCATCGTCCGCCCGAAGTTTATCTTGCGCAGTTAACGAAAATAGTTTATGATATCCTTTGGAAGCTTATGCGCAGATGGTTTTGCGCTTTACAATACGACTTTTTTTCGGAGGACACGGCGTGCAGGAATATAGTCAATCCAGTGTAAGAAACTTTTGCATAATCGCGCACATAGACCACGGCAAGTCCACGCTTGCCGATCGCTTGCTCGAAAAGACCGGTGCCATGGCTCAGCGCGACATGGTGGAGCAGGTGCTCGACTCCATGGATCTGGAGCGCGAGCGCGGCATAACTATAAAGTCAAAGGCGGTAAGGCTGCACTATCATGCCAAGGACGGCAATGACTACGTACTCAACCTAATCGACACTCCCGGTCACGTTGACTTCACATACGAGGTCAGCCGCGCGCTGGCGGCGTGCGAAGGCGCGGTGCTGGTCGTAGACGCGACTCAGGGCATTGAGGCGCAGACGCTCGCCAACGTGTATATGGCTCTGGAGCACGATCTGGAGATACTGCCGGTAATCAATAAGATAGACCTGCCCAGCGCACAGCCCGAGGTCGTGCGCGGCGAGATAGAGGACGAAATAGGCCTGGATGCCGCCGATGCGCCGCTTATATCGGCAAAGATGGGCATTGGCATAGAGGACGTGCTGGAGGACATAGTAAAGCGCGTGCCCGCGCCCACCGGCAATCCCGATGCGCCGCTTACCGCGCTTATATTCGACTCGCTCTACGATAACTACCGCGGCGCTATAAGCTACGTGCGCATAGTGGACGGTCGCGTGCGCGTGGGCGACCGCATACACATGATGGCCAGCAATCACGACTTTGAGGTGACCGAGCTGGGCGCGCTGCGTCCGGGCGGATATCTGCCCATGGAGGAGATGCGCGCGGGCGATGTAGGCTATATCGCCGCGTCGATTAAGGACATAGCCGATATACACGTGGGCGATACGATTACGCTGTGCGATAATCCCGCCGAAAAGCCGCTGCCCGGCTATAAGAAGGTACTGCCCATGGTGTACTGCGGCATATACCCGGCGGACGGCGCGCGGTATGATGATCTGAAGGACGCTTTGGAACGCCTGCGCCTAAACGACGCATCGCTGTTCTTTGAGCCGGAAACCTCAATCGCGTTGGGCTACGGCTATCGCTGCGGATTCTTAGGTCTTCTGCATATGGAAATTATACAGGAGCGTCTGGAGCGCGAGTTCGATCTGGATCTGGTGACCACCGCGCCCAACGTAGTATACCGCGTAGAGACCGCTGACGGCGGAGTGCATATGATAGATAACCCCGCCAACCTGCCCGACCCGGCGACAATCACGCGCATGCAGGAACCTTTCGTGGCGGCCAGCGTGCTCACCCCGCAGGAGTTCGTGGGCGCGATAATGGAGCTGTGCCAGGACAAGCGCGGCGTGTTCAAGGACATGAAGTATATAGAGGGCAATCGCGTACAGCTGACATACGATATGCCGCTAAACGAAATCATATACGACTTCTTTGACCAACTCAAGAGCCGTACGCGCGGCTATGCGTCGTTTGACTACGAGCTAAAGGACTACGAGGACAGCGACCTTGTTAAGCTCGACATATTGCTAAACGGCGAAATGTGCGACGCGCTCAGCATAATCGTGCATAAGGATCGCGCCTATCCGCGCGGACGCAATATATGCGAAAAGCTCAAGGACGCGATACCGCGTCAGCAGTTTGAAATACCCATACAGGCCGCAATCGGCGGCAAGATAATCGCGCGCGAAACCGTAAAGGCGCTGCGCAAGGACGTTCTCGCCAAGTGCTACGGCGGCGATATTACGCGCAAAAAGAAGCTGCTCGAAAAGCAGAAGGAGGGCAAGAAGCGCATGCGTCAGGTGGGCTCGGTCGATGTGCCCAGCGAGGCGTTCATGGCGGTTCTTAAGATGGATTAATGGCGGCGGCACTGTACATACATATACCGTTCTGCGCCGGAAAGTGCGCCTATTGCGACTTCGTCTCGTTCGCGGGACGAAGGCGCGATATGGCGCGCTATATTTGTGCGCTCAAAAGTGAGATGCGCGCGCGTGCGCATGAGCTGGATGGGCAGGATATTCGGTCGGTATACATAGGCGGCGGCACGCCCACATTCTTGGGCGCGGACGCGCTATGCGACATAATGGACGAAATCGGGCGCAACTTTAATTTGACCAAAGACTGCGAAATATCGTGCGAAGCCAACCCGGGCACTGTGACGCGCGATGAGCTTAAACTCATGCGAAAATCGGGCATAAACCGCCTGAGCTTGGGCGTGCAAGCCGCGCAGGATACCCTGCTTAAGACGATCGGGCGCATACATACGTTTTCCGAGGCGGAGGCGGCGTATCGCGATGCGCGCGAGGCGGGCTTTGACAACATAAACCTCGACTTCATGTACGCACTGCCCGGTCAAACGCCCGACATGTGGCGCGAAACGCTGGAAAATGCCGTAAGGCTGGGTCCCGAGCACCTGTCGCTATACAGCCTGATACTGGAGGACGGCACGCGCATGAAGAGCGCCGTGGACGCGGGTAAATTGACTCTGCCTGACGAGGACGCCGAAATCGAAATGACCGATATTACGCGCGATGTGATGGAAGGCGCGGGCTTTACGCGCTACGAGATAAGCAACTACTGCCGCCCGAGGCGCGAGTGCCGCCACAATGTGCTGTACTGGCTCAATGGTCAGTACTTGGGTCTGGGCTGCGCGGCGCATTCGCGCGTGGGCAATATGCGTCTGTATAACGACGATACATTGGACGGCTATATCGAGCGCGTACAAAGCACCGGCTCGGGTCAGGCGGACGCGCTTAAGCTTTCCAATGCGGATGACGCGTTCGATACGATTATGCTGGGCACGCGCATGCTGTCGGGCGTGGACTTAAACAAATTCACAGCGCGGCACGGCGAGGGCATATTAAATAAGCTCCTGCCCGACATGAGGTCGCTTGAAAAGCGCGGTCTGGCAGAGTTAAACGAAAACACATTTCGCCTGACCGAGCGCGGGCTCATGCTGCAAAATACCGTGCTGGTCGAGCTGATGCAAATAATGGAAGACTAAGGCGCATGGCGTATGAAGCTGCCGAACTACGATATCTCAGCTGAGTATGGGGTGCGAAGGAGAGATTATATGAAGACATGGGCGTACAATTCGACACTTGAATGTTGGTGCATTGAAGATGTCGTGTATACGAAGAATGCTGTGATACCGCAGGCACAGCGTCTTTCCGTATTTGTGCCTAAGGCATATTTGACCGATGCAGGAAATATTAATCCCTTGGGGCAATGTGGTCGATACACGGCACAGGATGCCCCTGTCATATTTGAAAACAATGCGGCAGGCTACTCGGAAATGCCCAACACCCATCCCGGTGAGACACGTTTTTTTGCGGAACCATATCTAAAACGGGGCATGGTCTATGTAACCTGTGGCTGCCGCGGTCGCGGCAGCAGGAATGGCAGCGGAAAATCTCCGATGACATTGATCGATTTCAAGACGGCAATCCGTTATCTTCGCCATTTTAGCCGTGATATTCCCGGTGACTGGGATAGAATTGTCAGCGTAGGCTTTAGCGCGGGCGGCGCTATGAGTGCATTACTGGCCGTAACTGGAAATCATCCGGATTATGACGCCTATTTGCGTGAAAACGGAGCATATATGGATGAAAGCGATTCCGTTTTTGCCGCGCAGATCTATTGTCCGATCATTGATCTGGAACATGCGGATATGGCTTACGAATGGCAATTCGGCATCGATCCGCAAAATGAGGAAAGCTATGCGGGACCGGCGGAAACGATGACGCCCTTTAAGCATGCCCTCAGCAAGAAATTGAGCAATATGTATGTAGACTACATAAACGGTTTAAACCTGCATAATCCTCAAACCGGTGAATCATTAACGCTGGGATGCGATGGAAGAAGCGGCAGCTTCTATGAATTGAATATGCAGAGACTTCAAAACGCGGCACGCCTTTGCAGCGCGGCAGAGCCTGTGGATTTGGATGAGGATGTTTTGCATAGGCGCAGACGCATGAAATCGTGCCCCGCATTTGACCGCTTGGATAAAAAATCCGGAGAAAACGAGCTCTTCGGAACCGAAAGGTGCAATGTCAGCCATTTCAGCAAGGCAGTTGGTGAAGCTGTGGAAAGTCTGGCAGCTGATTTTCCAAGGGAGGTTCTTGCGCTTAAAGGTGGATGGGATAATATCGGCGATGATAATTTCAAAAATCGCGTACATTTGATCAATCCGCTGGATTACATATATGATGAGCGCGGAGAAAAGGCGAAGCATTATCGCATTCGTGTGGGAGCGGATGATGCTGATACGGCATTTTCTGTCTCAATGACGTTGGCTCTCATGCTGCAAAACGCAAACTTGGGCACGGTAGATGACGCGCTTGTCTGGAATCAACCTCATTGTGAAGCCGATTTGCCCGGTGAAATTCAAGATTGGATCGGTCATCTGTTTGAAACAGCTGACGAATAAGCGAAAAGAGGTATTAAAATATGCCGGTTGGTGTAATCGTGGATGCGCTTTCGGTGTTGTTGGGTGGACTGCTGGGATCCGTTTGCTCAAAACAAATCGATGATGCAATGAAGGATAAGCTTAATTGCGTCTTCGGTTTGTGCTCAATGGCCATCGGCATAACCTCCATTGTCAGTATGCAGAATCTGCCGGCGGTGGCACTGGCCATGATTGTAGGCACCTTGCTGGGGCATTTACTGCATATTGGGCAAGGAATCCAGCGAGTGTGCGACAGTCTGCAAAAAAGGATAAGTTCGAATGCCGGCAATGATCGATTGCTGGTTACGGCAATGGTACTGTTTTGCACGAGCGGAACGGGCATTTACGGTGCGGTTGTTTCCGGTGTGAGCGGAGACCACATGATCTTGCTTTCCAAGGCAATCCTGGATTTTTTCACCGCGATGATTTTTGCTTGCTCGTTAGGGAAGATAACCGCGGTAATATCGCTACCCCAGTTTATCATTCTATCGATCATATTTCTTGCTTCCAAGCAAATGGGCGTCATGGCCGATGAAAGTGTCATCGGCGACTTCAAGGCATGCGGAGGCATAATCATGCTGGCAACCGGTCTGCAGATTACGAAGATAAAGAATTTTCCGCTTGCGGACATGATTCCATCCATGATTCTCGTTTGGCTATTCAGCAATGCCTGGATGATATGGGTTGTTCCTCTTCTCTAAAATTCCTTTTCGCTTGATTATCGGGGCAAATGCTGCGAATAAGTAGCGACGGGCAGAATTTACAGACAAGTCACAAAAAAAGTATAATTTGACCGTTACTGACCTATTGACAAAAAGGTCAGTCGGGTATATTATATAGACAGCGGTTGGCACTCAACCAACGAGAGTGCTAACAGCGACCGACAGATAAGCTGCCGGTAAAATATGAATCGAGGCATAGTATGAATAAGAACGGGGGTGAGCCGATGGAAATCGACGAGAGAAAGTTTCAGATACTGAAGGCGCTTATCGACGATTACATAATGACGGCTGCACCCGTGGGTTCGCGAACTATATCGCGTAAGTCGGGTGTGGGCTACAGCCCCGCGACGATCCGCAATGAGATGAGCGATCTTGAAGAGCTGGGTTATCTGGCGCACATACACACGTCCAGCGGGCGCATCCCTTCGCATAAGGCATATCGACTGTATGTGGATAAGCTGATGCAGGTGGTGCCGCTGACGGGTGAAGAGGCGGCGGGCATACGCAGTCACTTCTCCAATCGCGCGGGTCAGGTCGAGGAGGTAGTTCATCAGGCGGCGCAGGTGCTGTCCGATGTGACAAAGTACACATCGATTGTAACCGCACCGCAGGCCGCGCAGCTGCGCATAAAGCGACTGCAGGTCGTGCCCGTAACGCCGGGCAGGGGACTTATGGTTATAGTGACGAATTCCGGTCTTGTGCGGGACGCAATGATAAACTACAGTACCGCGCTGGAACCCGATCACCTGTACATGATTTCCAAGATGCTGACCGAGGAGCTTGAGGACAAGCCGCTTAACCAGCTCAAGACGGCGCTTTCCCACCTGCAGGATAGACTGCATGATCACGACGGGCTGTTCAATGCCCTGATGAATGCGGCCGATACGGCGGTCGAGGAAACATCGCCGCAGGATTTGGCGATTGGCGGACCTGCCAACATGCTGCAGTATCCCGAGTATTCCGACGTGGATAAGGCGCGCACGGTGCTCAAGGTATTCGAAAACCGCGAGATGCTGGCGCACATTATGCGCGGAAGTGGACGCATGGAGTTTTCGGTACGCATAGGACCCGAAAACGATGTGCCCGAGATGAAGGATTGCTCTTTGGTCACCGCGACATACAGGATAGGGGACGACAACGTGGGCACGATAGGAATAGTCGGTCCCACACGAATGAATTACAGCAAAGTCATCGCCGTGCTGGACTATATGGGCAAGTCGCTTAGCGACATGCTGTCCGGCCGATAATGGATAGAGGTGGAAGATTTGGATATAGAGATAAATCGCGAGGAAGCACAGCAGCCCGAAGAGGAAACGCAGCCTGCATGCGATGAGCAGACGGCAGCGCAAACCGCATCTGAGGACAGTAAAGCTCAAGCCGAGGGCGAAACTTCGGTAAAGAACTGGGCTGAGGCACTTGAGACCGCGGTAAGGCAGCGCGAGGAGCTGGAAGACAAACTGGCACGCGCGCGAGCCGATTTTGAAAACTTCCGCAAGCGCAACGCCAACGGACGCGCCGAGGGGTATGACGAGGGCAACAATGATTGCCTGAAGGCAATACTGCCGGTGCTGGACAACTTCGAGCGCGCGATAAGCGTGGCCGAAGGAAATAGCGACAGCGAGTCGCTTCTGAGTGGCGTTAAGATGATACAAAAGCAGCTCATGGATGCGCTGAGTAAGCGCGGACTTGAGGCGGTAAGCCCGGTGGGCGAGAAGTTCGACCCCAACGAGCATAACGCGGTGCTAAGAGTATCGGCCGATGAGGCCGAAGGCGAGCCCGGCACGATATGTGCCGTGCTGCAGACCGGCTACCGGGTAAAGGGCAAGATGCTCCGCCACCCGATGGTTAAGGTAATAGAAGACTAATTAGACAATTGACTTACTTTTTGAATAGAGTTTGGAGGCATTCTTTATGAGCAAGATTATCGGTATTGACCTTGGTACTACTAATTCCTGTGTGGCCGTTATGGAAGGCGGCGAGCCCGTTGTTATACCTAACGCTGAAGGCGCACGTACGACTCCTTCCGTAGTTGCATTTGCCAAGAACGGCGAGCGCCTGGTAGGTCAGGTCGCAAAGCGTCAGGCTGTTATGAACCCCAACCGCACCATTTCCTCCATCAAGCGTGAAATGGGTAGCGATTACAAGGTAACCATAGACGGCAAGGGCTACACCCCGCAGGAAATCTCCGCTATGATACTGCAGAAGCTGAAGGCCGATGCAGAGGCTTATCTGGGCGATAAGGTAACCGAGGCCGTTATAACCGTTCCCGCATACTTCACCGATGCACAGCGTCAGGCAACCAAGGACGCCGGCCGCATAGCGGGTCTGGATGTAAAGCGTATAATCAACGAGCCTACCGCCGCTTCTCTGGCGTACGGCCTTGATAAGGAAGATACACACACCATACTGGTATACGACCTGGGCGGCGGTACCTTCGATGTATCCCTGCTGGAGATCGGCGACGGCGTATTCCAGGTTCTGGCCACCGCGGGTAACAACCGTCTGGGCGGCGATGACTTCGATAAGCGCATAATCGACTACATGGTAAGCGAGTTCCGTCGCGAGCACAACATCGACCTGAGCCAGGATACCACCGCTATGCAGCGCTTGAAGGACGAGGCTGAAAAGGCCAAGATCGAGCTGTCCGGCGTAACCTCGACCCAGATTAACCTGCCCTTCATAACCATGCAGGGCGGCACTCCCTTGCACCTTGAGATGACCCTGACCCGCGCTAAGTTCAACGAACTGACCGCTGACCTGGTCGAAAAGACCGTAGGCCCGGTAAATCAGGCACTGAGCGACGCCGGCATATCCGCATCCAAGATCGACAAGGTAATACTGGTCGGCGGTTCCACCCGTATCCCCGCCGTACAGGAAGCTGTACAGCGCATAACCGGCAAGGAGCCCTTCCGTGGCATCAACCCCGATGAGTGCGTTGCAGTCGGTGCTGCTATACAGGGCGGCGTAATCGGCGGCGATGTTAAGGACGTTGTCCTTATCGATGTAACGCCTCTGAGCCTGGGCATTGAGACCATGGGCGGCGTGTTCACTCGCCTGATCGACCGTAACACCGCTATCCCGACCGAGAAGAGCCAGATATTCTCCACCGCTGCCGACGGTCAGACCTCTGTTGAGGTTCACGTACTGCAGGGCGAGCGCGAAATGGCCGCTTACAATAAGACCTTGGGCCGCTTCCAGCTGACCGGCATTGCTCCCGCGCCTCGCGGAGTACCGCAGATCGAGGTTAAGTTCGACATCGACCGTAACGGCATCGTACACGTATCCGCAAAGGATCTGGGCACCGGCAAGGAGCAGAGCATAACCATCACCTCTTCCGGCAACCTGTCCGAGGACGATATCAAGCGCGCTGTTAAGGAAGCTGAGCAGTTCGCCGAGGACGATAAGAAGAAGAAGGAAGAGGCCGAGACCATCAATAAGGCCGATAACACCCTCTATCAGACCGAGAAGACCCTGAAGGATATGGGCGATAAGATCTCCGCGGAAGACAAGAGCCGCATCGAGACCGAGATGAACAACCTCAAGCAGGCTCGCGGCAACAACAACGTCGACGAGATCAAGGCTGCCGAGGAGAAGCTGACCCAGGTATCCTACGAGGTATTCGGTAAGGTATACCAGCAGCAGGCTGCTCAGAACCAGGCTGGTGCACAGCCGGGCGCCGATCAGCAGAGCACTGCATCCAACGACGGCACCGTCGAAACCGACTATCAGGTACATGACGACAAGTAATTGATATCATTTGCCCCTGCGGCATGAATGCGCGGGCGCGCTCCCCGGAGCTCGCGCCCGCGCATAGTTATATAATGGTGCGAGCGCAATCTACCCACTTTCCTGCGTAGTATGCGCCCGCATTTGTTTTTTATCGGAATATTCACGCGGTTAATATTCAGTTAAACACACAATGGGTATAATACCGGCATAGTATAATATAAGACCGTGACAAAGGTGCGCGCGGCGCATCCGACTGCTTACCCAACCGATACGGAGGTTACTGGAATTGGACAAGAGAGATTACTATGAAGTACTGGGCGTGCCGAAAACGGCGTCCGATGATGAAATAAAAAAAGCATACCGCTCATTGGCCAAAAAATATCACCCCGACCTTAACGGCGGCGATAAGGACTGCGAGGCAAAATTTAAGGAAGTAAACGAGGCGTACGAGGTACTAAGCGATGCACAAAAGCGCGCACGCTATGACCAGTTCGGCCATGAAGATCCGCGCGCAGGCGGTGCGGGCGGCGGCTACGGCGACTTCACCGGCGGCTTCAGTGGCAGCGGATTCGACGATATATTCAGCGCGTTCTTCGGCGGCGGCTTCGGCGGCACAAGCCAGCGCGCACACGGTCCGCAGCGCGGCAATGACCTAAGGTACGATCTGACGATAACATTTGAAGAGGCGGCGTTCGGCTGCGAAAAGGAAATCACAGTCACGCGCGACGAAAACTGCGACGAGTGCGGCGGCACGGGCGCGCGCAAGGGCACACAGCCCAAGCAGTGCACGACCTGCCACGGCACGGGCAAGGTGTCGACATTCGTCAATACCCCCATCGGTCGCGTGAGCAATGTGCGCGTGTGCGATGCCTGCCACGGTCAGGGCACTATCATAGACGATCCCTGCCCCAAGTGCAACGGTCGCGGACGCGTGCGTCGCAATCGCAAGATAACCATAAAGATACCCGCCGGTATAGACAACGGCATGCAGATACCGCTCAGGCGTCAGGGCGAGCCCGGTCTGCGCGGCGGCGAGAACGGCGATCTGTACATATTCGTAAGCGTAAAGCCGCATAAGCTGTTCACGCGCGAAAACTACGACCTGTACTGCGATGTCACCGTGTCCTTTACTCAGGCGGCATTGGGCGGCGAAATCGATGTGCCTACGCTTTCCGGCATGATTAAGCATAACCTGCCCGAGGGCACTCAGCCCGGCACTGTCGTGCGTCTGCGCGGTCAGGGCATACAGAACCTGCGCGGCGCGGGCAAGGGCGATCTGTACATAAAGATTAATGTCGAAATACCGCGCAAGCTCAACGACAAGCAGAAGGACTTGCTGCGCCAGTTTGACGAAACGCTTACCGGCAAGGAGTACGAGGGCAGAAAGTCGTTCTTCGACCGCGTAAAGGACGCGTTCTCGAATTGAAGGCGTAAT
>CAYTOU010000018.1:0-17306 GCA_964439295.1 uncultured Oscillospiraceae bacterium | reverse complement strand
TAATAACCGGACGCGAGCCCTTTGAAACACGCTTAGATCACTTTTTTTGACTTTTTTTGAGAACCGCGTTGAACACGGCATCGTCCATGCCTTCGGGCGTGGTCACGCCCTCGTGCAGCACGGGCAGAGTCTTTAGCTCGCGCAGCTGGTTGGGCATATGCATGCCGCTCACGCGCTCCAGCTCGTCCGCGCAGTCGAACGCATCCATGGGCACATCGGCGCCCTTGAGCGCGCGCAGCACATCGGCGCTGAACTTGAACGGGCTGGCGGTGGATACGACCACGCACGGCGTGGCGTCGCATGTGCGCTCGCGGTACTCGCGCATTACGCGCATCGCGACGGCGGTATGCGTGTCCATCAGGTACTTATGCTCATTCCACGTATGCTTTATCTCGGCGGAGACGGCGTAATCGTCCGCCCAGCCGCTTGAAAGCAGCTCATCCATACGGCGGCGCGTATCATCGTCAACGCGGTATATGCCGCCGCTCATAAGTTCACCCATCCACTCGCGTACGAGCGCGGCATTGCGCCCGCTCATCTCGAACAGCAGTCGCTCAAGGTTGGACGAAATAAGTATGTCCATGGACGGCGATGTGGTCTTATAGAATTCGCGGCGCACATCGTATGTGCCGGTGCGCAGGAAGTCATCCAGTATGCGGTTGCGGTTAGAGCAGCATATGAAGCGCTTGACAGGCAGCCCCATCCACTTGGCATATATGCCCGCCAGGATGTTACCGAAGTTTCCGGTCGGCACGGCGAACTCGATCTCATCGCCCAGCGCGATTGCGCCGCGCGCAATGAGGTCGGCATATGCCGAGAAGTAGTAGGCTATCTGCGGCGCAAGGCGACCGAAGTTGATGGAGTTGGCCGAGGACAATTCGCACCCCATCTTTTCAAGGCGCGCCTTTATATCGTCTGAACCGAAAATGCGCTTTACTCCGCGCTGAGTATCGTCAAAGTTACCGCGCACAGCCACTACATCGACGTTATTGCCGCGCTGAGTGACCATCTGCAGCCTTTGCGTGGGCGACACGCCGCCGTGCGGATAGAAGACCACGCACTGAGTGCCCTCTACATCGCGAAAGCCCTCCAGCGCCGCCTTGCCGGTATCGCCCGATGTGGCGGCCAGTATGCACACGCGCTTGTCATCGCCCAGCTTGCGCTTGGACGCAACCATCAGGTGCGGCAGCAGCTGCAATGCCATGTCCTTAAACGCGCATGTCGGACCGTGGCTGAGCTCCAGCACATGCGTGCGCGCGTCCAGCGTCTTGACCGGCGCGGGCTCGCCCGATTCGAACTTGCCATTATACGCGTCCGATACCATCTTCTTTAGCTCGTCCGCGCTAAAGTCATTCAAAAACAGTCCCAATATGTACGCGGCGCGCTCGACATACTTCATATCGGCCATTGCGCCTATGTCTTTTAGCTCCACATGCGGAAAGCTCTCTGGCACGAACAGTCCGCCGTCCTGCGACAGACCCTTCACGATTGCCTGTGCCCCGCTTAGGCGAATGCCATCATCGCGCGTAGACAGAAATTCCATAATATTTTCTCCCCCAATACGGACGCGTGCGCCCGCTTAGCAAAATGTATAAAGCTTAGGCGGACCTGCCACCGGCAAGTCCGCCCGCTGCGTCCGTCCGTATAAGGTTGAACGCTTAATATCAGATTACATACTTCTTCATGAAGTCGGGCATAGTGTCCGGATCGCCGCTAAGCGAGATAACGAAGCGCAGGTTGCGCTTTTCTGCCAGAGTGTCCAGGTGAGCAAAGAAATCGCCCAGAGTGGATACGTCGGCGTTTACCAGCTTCATGAAAGCATCGATAAAAATAGCCGTCACGTCAAAGTTCTGGGACAGCATACCGCTCAAGAAGCCCAAGAACATGTCGGCCGACTTCACATCATATTCACTTGCATCAACAAAACGTATTTCATGGCGCAGGTCATACATATAGCGCTTGTCATCATCGACAAACACGATATCACCGTGTTCCACCTTAATCGCGTCGTTAGCCAGATCCAGCAGACGCTTGGTCTTGCCCGAACCCTTCTTACCGTAAATTACCTGTATCATGTCCATTCCCCCCTTGCCTTTTCTTCATTATACAACAAATTCCGCCATATGTCCAGCACTGCATTTGACATCAGTGATGCTTGTTTGTGTTTTCTGATTGAATTTCTTTAACAAAAGTGCGTCAGCGCGCGCAAAGCTCGCCCAACAGCCCTTCAAACTGCACGCCTTCGCGCGCAACGGTATCGCACTGCATTGTGTTCTTAACCGCGCGGTACACAAATCCGCCCGCGCGCCTGACCGCGTCGTCGATTGCCATGCCGCGCCCCAGCATGCTGCCCATTAGTACCGCCGAGAACAGATCGCCCGTGCCCGGGTACTGCCTCTCTAGCGCTTCGTACGCGATTACGCCCTGCTCGTGCGCGTCGGCATCGTAATACAGATTCGCCCAGCCGCCCTGTATATGCGCGCTGGTTATGACTACCTTGCGCGGTCCCAGTTCGGACAGCGCGCGCACCATGTCCATGGCCTCGTTTTGACTTATCGCGTCGCGGGTAAAATCGCGGTTTAGTAGCCAGCACGCCTCGGACATGTTGGGCGTGATTATATCGGCGTACTTTACAAGCTGCCTCATGCCGTCCATAAGCTCGGGCGTGATTATCTTATACGGTGAACCGTTGTCGCCCATTACCGGGTCGATTAGCACGCATTGCAGACTGCGCGCGCGCTGGTCGTGTATGAATCGCGCGCACAGCTCCTGCTGATGCACGTTATATAAGTACCCGGTCATTAGAGCGTCCATATCAATCTGCTCGTGCGCGTAATGATATATCTGGCGCTCCAGCTGCTCGGTCATGTCCTGCATCTGGTATAGCTTAAACCCGCCCGGGTGACTGGACAGCACCGCGGTGGGCATTGCACAGGGCTGACAGCCCAGCGCCGCCAACGCCGGCACGGATACAGCCATTGCGCTGCGTCCATAGCCCACTACCGCCGCCATTATGCCCACGCGCTTTGCAAGCGTATTCACTTAAGTACCCCCTTTACGTCATTTGTATCCTTACACGTTGCGGCATGTGTCTGGCGCTTGGGAACGTTTCCGATAAACGCCGTCCCGTTATCGCAATTAAGCACCACATCGCCGCCGTGTTCGCGCATAATCGTGCGCACTATATATAGTCCCATGCCCGTGCCGGTCAGCTTGGTCGTAAAGCCGGTTTCGAATATGGTTTCGCGCAAGTTCTTTGGCACCTCAGGACCGTTATTGAATATGCGAAAGCCGTAGCTATGCACATCTTCGTACAGCTCGACATCTATATGCCCGCCTTTGACACCCTCCAGCGCGTCGATCGCGTTGTCCATGAGGTTGCCAAGCACGCGGCACATTTCCCAGCTTTCTATAGGTAGATCGGAATACGGGGACGATATTTTGAGATTCACCTCAATGCCGTTTGAGCGCGCATCGCCTACCTTGCTCATAAGCAGCGCGTTTATCGCCGGTGAAGAGGTCTTCATTACGCCCGATACGCTCACTATGTCGTCATACGTGCGCTCGATGTACTTCATGGCCTCGTCATACTCGTTTAGCTCCATAAGGCTGTAGACCACTTGCAGGTGATTCATGAAGTCGTGCCGCTGTGCGCGCAGCTTTATGTTGAGCTGTTCCAACTGCCGCATGGCCTGCTCCAGCATGTCCATGCGCGTGCCCGCCTTCTGCGCCGCCAATGCCTCGCGTATGTCCAGCACCGCGCCCCACGTGACCACGCACGCCGCCAGCACAAGCACCGCCTTTATGTAATGGCTGTTTACGACCATGCCGCCGCCCAGCATTACCGTAAGCGCAATGCCCAGCATGAGCAGCATCTGAATTGCGTTTATAAAAATCGACCAGTGCGCGACCTTCTGCACTATGGGTCTTAAGCGTATCTGTTTCATGTCACTCCCCCACGCATTCACATGATAATTGTATGCTTTATACAAACAAAATGCAAGCGCGATTGCATTACTCATACTTTTATTACATTATCCGCATGCGCCTTTACACCCAATATGCGCAATGGTATAATGATATAAGATTCACACTTAAAGACAAGAGGAGTGTCCTAATAAGTGGTATATGCAATGGCGATATGGATTACTCTTACGGCAATCGCGATGGCGCTGTCGCGCGCGTTCCCATTACGCGCGGGCAAGTGCGGCGTGGACGTAAATCAGGTCGAGCTCACCGTGGGCTATACGTCCAATGCTCAGACGCCGGCGCTGGCACTGGATATGGCGGGCATTGCGCTGATATGGATAAAGTACTCGTTGCCGCAGTTTTCGGCGGCATGGCCGGTGCTGGCGGTGTCACTTGGGCTTATACTATTGGCATCCGAATACATATACCTACTCATAAACCGATTTGTGTTGGTCGTAAGCTCAAGGCGCGTAATCGTGCAGCCCGCCATCGGGCATTGGTACGCGTTTGAATTTGACCAAATAGAGCATGTCGCGCTCAGGCACGGCGCGCAGGGCGTGGATTCGCTCACGCTGACAGTGCGCGGCGGGCGGCGCTTGACGCTAAGCAGGCGCATGGCGGGCTTTAATGCCTTCCTCGCGCGTTTAAGTACCGAGGCAGTGCAGCCGCAGTTATAGTTTTTTACTATAGCCCGTTATGGCTTAATCGTATTACAATAGCGCACTGCAGTGTAGTATAATGGTAAATAGCCGCATAATACTTGCGGATATCGAGATGACTCACCCCTAATGCGCGCGTTTTTCCGCGTGCCTTATACATACTTTCATAAACGGAGGCGTACTTATATGCGTGACGAAACAATATGCCTACATGCCGGCTACACTCCCAAGAACGGCGAACCGCGCGTAATGCCCATTGTACAGAGCACTACATACGTATACGATTCCACCGCGGACGTTGCCGCGGTGTTTGACGATCCCACTCTTTCGCTGATATATTCGCGCTTTGCCAACCCCACCGTTATGGCGGTTGAAGATAAGATTGCCGCGCTTGAAGGCGGCGTAGGCGCTATGTGCACCACATCCGGCCAGGCGGCGACGCTCATGTCTGTACTGAACATATGCCAGGCGGGCGACAGCCTGATAAGCGTATCCACGGTATACGGCGGCACGATTAACCTGTTCTCATTCACCCTCAAGAAACTGGGCATAGAGTGCATATACGTATCCCCCTACGCGACCGATGAAGAGCTGAACAATGCGTTCAAGCCCAACACCAAGCTGATATTCGGCGAGACGATTGCCAACCCCGCGCTGAGCGTACTGGACATAGAGCGCTTTGCCAAGGCCGCACATGCGCACGGCGTACCGCTCATAGTGGACAACACGTTCGCCACACCGGTACTCTGCAAGCCGTTTGACTTCGGCGCGGACATAGTCGTACACTCCACCAGCAAGTATCTGGATGGTCACGCGCTGCAGGTTGGCGGCGTAATCGTAGACAGCGGCAAGTTCGATTGGGCTGCAAGCGGCAAGTTCCCCTGCATAACCGAGCCGGACGAGTCGTATCACGGCATACGCTATATCGACGCATACGGCGACAAGGCGTACATAATCAAGGCGCGCATGCAGCTGATGCGCGATTTCGGCGCATATCCGGCGGCGCACTCGGCGTTCCTGCTCAATCTGGGACTGGAGACGCTGGCGGTCAGAATGCCGCGCTATTGCGAAAACGCAATGGTGGTTGCCAAGTACCTCAAGGACTCCGACAAGGTAGAGAGCGTCACCTACCCCGGACTGGAAGGCGACAGGAACTACGAGCTGGCTAAGAAGTACCTAAAGGGCGCGAGCGGCGTAATTTCCTTCAATATAAAGGGCGGTCGCGAGGCGGCAATGCGCTTCATGGACGCGCTCAAGCTGGCATCCAACGAGGTACACGTGGCGGATATACGCACATGCGTGCTGCATCCGGCGAGCGAGACTCACCGCCAGCTGACCGACGAGCAGCTCAAGGCCGCGGGCATAGACGGCGGCATGGTGCGCTTCTCGGTAGGTCTGGAGAACATAGACGACATTATGGAAGACCTGAAGCTGGGTCTGAGCCGCGTGTAAGGCAGCGGTATTTCAAACTTAACGCGAAAATGCTTTTGTATCGGCACCCTGAGAGATTATAATAATCCTACAATGTAAGCGCAGGGGCGGATTATACCGCTTTGGCGCACAAACGCAGTGATGGGGACGCGTGTGTCCGCTCTCACGGCGGCAAAGCGAGTCGGGGCAGGTGAAAGCCCGATCATGCCGTGGGATATACGCCATCACCCCGGAGCGGCCGGCTGAGGTGCTTTATGCTACTAAGGTCAGGACGGGAGTCGCCCGATAAAGCGGCGGCGTATGCATATGTGTACGCATAAGAGGATGCTTATTTTAGGCGTCAATTTGGGTGGTACCGCGAAGGTCTTTCGTCCCATTGGAGGGAACGAAAGACCTTTTTTATTGCGGAAAAAAGGCATTTACGCGGCTTAAATGCCGCTGACAGAAGGAGAGGAAATGCATGTTTGAGAAGGTCTCCACGGATCTGAATTTTGTGGAGCGCGAAAAAGAAGTTGCGCAGCTTTGGAAAGACCGCAACGTATTCAAGCGCTCTATTGACCAGCGCGAAGGCAATGACGTGTTCACGTTCTACGATGGACCGCCCACGGCAAACGGCAAGCCCCACATAGGTCATATACTCACGCGCGTAATGAAGGACATGATTCCGCGTTACCGCACCATGAAGGGCTACAAGGTACTGCGCAAGGCCGGCTGGGATACTCACGGTCTGCCCGTTGAGCTGGAAGTCGAAAAGAAGCTGGGTCTGGATGGCAAAAAGCAGATCGAAAGCTACGGCATAGAGCCCTTCATAAAGCAGTGCAAGGAGTCCGTATGGAAGTACCTGCACGAGTGGGAAAAGATGAGCGATCGCATAGGCTACTGGGCGGATATGGAAAATCCGTACATAACCTATGACAACAAGTACATCGAGTCTGTATGGTGGTCGCTGAAGAAGGTTCACGAAAAGGGTCTACTGTACAAAGGATACAAGGTTGTCCCCTACTGCCCGCGCTGCGGCACCGCGCTGTCCTCTCACGAGGTTGCGCAGGGCTATAAGGATGTCGAAGACACCACCGCGTTCGTCCGCTTTAAGGTAAAGGGCGAAGACAAGTACTTCATGGCATGGACGACCACGCCGTGGACACTGCCCAGCAACGTCGCGCTGTGCGTAAACGCCAAGGAAGACTATCTGGAGTTCAAGTGGGATGGCCGCGTATGCATAATGGCCAAGGAACTCGTAAAGTCGGTAGTCGGCGATGACGAAATCGAAGAGATAAAGACCTGGAAGGGTCAGGAGCTGGTCGGCACCGAGTACGAGCCGCTGTTCGACTACGCCGACACTCAGGGCAAGAAGGCATTCTATGTAGTGGCCGACAGCTATGTAACGCTTACCGAAGGTACCGGCATAGTCCACATCGCCCCCGCGTTCGGCGAAGACGATGCCCGCATAGGTCACGCGTACGATCTGCCCTTTGTACAGCTGGTAGGCACCGACGGTCGCATGGACGAGTGCACGCCGTGGGCGGGTCTGTTCGTAAAGGACGCCGACAAGCCCGTGCTGGAGGCTCTTGAAGAAAAGGGTCTGCTGGTCAAGACCGCAAAGCACACCCACAGCTACCCCTTCTGCTGGAGGTGCGATACTCCCCTTATTTACTACGCACGCTCTACCTGGTTCATACGCATGACCGCCGTGCGCGATCAGCTGGTCGCCAACAACCGCTCGGTCAACTGGCTGCCCGAAAACATCAAGGAAGGCCGCATGGGCAACTTTGTCGAAAACGTTATCGACTGGGGTCTGAGCCGCGAGCGCTACTGGGGCACTCCGCTGCCCATATGGACCTGCGAATGCGGTCATATGCACGTAATCGGCTCTATCGAAGAGCTGAAGAAGCTGGGCAAGGATGTGCCCGATGACATAGAACTGCACCGCCCCTACATCGACAAGGTAACCCTCACCTGCCCCGAGTGCGGCGGCGAGATGCACCGCGTGCCCGAGGTCATAGACTGCTGGTACGATTCCGGCTCCATGCCCTTTGCGCAGTGGCACTATCCCTTTGAGAACAAGGACAAGTTCGAAGAGAACTACCCCGCCGACTTCATAAGCGAGGCCATCGACCAGACCCGCGGCTGGTTCTATACGCTGCTGGCCATATCTACATTGATATTCGGCCGCGCGCCCTTTAAGAACTGCCTGGTACTGGGTCACGTGCTTGACAAGTACGGCAAGAAGATGAGCAAGCACACCGGCAACGTCGTCGATCCTTTCGGCGTAATGGATCAGTACGGCGCGGATGCAGTGCGCTGGTACTTCTACACCGCAGGCGCACCGTGGCTGCCCAGCCGCTTCTATCCCGAGGCTGTTGCCGAAAGCCAGCGCAAGTTCATGGGCACGCTGTGGAACACGTACGCGTTCTTCGCGCTGTACGCCTCGATTGACACGTTCGATCCGCTCAAGACAAAGGCCGCGCCCGAGACGCGCACGCTGATGGACAAGTGGATTCTGTCCAAGCTGCAGACGCTAATCAAGACCGTGGACAGCGATCTGGAGAACTACCACATCGCCGAGGCCGCGCGCGCGCTGAGCGACTTTGTGGACGAGCTGTCCAACTGGTATGTACGCCGCTGCCGCGAGCGCTTCTGGGGCAAGGGCATGGAAGGCGACAAGCTTGCCGCGTTCGACACGCTGTATAACGTCCTGGTAACCCTAACCAAGCTGTGCGCGCCGTTCGTACCCTTCATGGCCGAGTCCATGTATCAGAACCTGGTCGTAAACAACGATCCCACCGCGCCCGACAGCGTACACCTGTGCGACTTCCCGGTTGCCGACGAGAGCCTCATTTCCAAGGAGCTTGAGGACAACATGGAGCGCGTAATACTGGCTGTACAGTTGGGACGCACCTGCCGCTCCTCCGCCAACATAAAGACCCGTCAGCCCTGCCAGAAGCTGTACATTCGCGGTGCCGAGCTGCCCGCCGACTTCGCGGCGCTTATCGCGGACGAGCTGAATGTAAAGCAGGTCGAGTACGTGACCGACGCAAAGGCATTCACCGGCTATCGCATTAAGCCGCAGCTGCGCACGGTAGGTCCTAAGTACGGTAAGCTCCTGGGCGGCATACGCAAGTTCCTGGAGACCGTGGACGGCACCGCCGTTGTAGAGGGCTTCGAGCGCGGCGAGAACCTGTGCTTCGAGGTAAACGGACAGCCGGTAGAGCTCACCAAGGACGACACGCTCATCGAGCCCATACAGAAGGAAGGCTTCGATGCCGAGAGCCAGGACGGCATGACCGTCGTACTGGATACGCACATGACCCCCGAGCTGATAAGCGAGGGCTTCGCGCGCGAGGTCGTAAGCAAGCTGCAGACCATGCGCAAGGATGCCGGATTCGAGGTCGTGGATCGCATTGGCATAAGCCTAAAGGGCTCCGAGCGCCTTATGAATACGATAGAGCCGCTGCGCAAGTCTATAATGGACAGCGTACTGGCGATTGAGTATTCCGACAATGCGCCCGAGGGTGCGTACAGCGCCGATTGGAGCATAAACGGCGAAGAAGCGCACTTTGCATGCTGGAAGGCACAATAAGCGCATTTGCGTAAATCAAGATACTGTTTTGCGGGAGAGCACCCCTCTCCCGCCATGCCCCTTATGCGCGGCATGACGCGCGTGGGACACCTTTTTTTAGATTAACGGAGGAATTATGTTTATAGCCGACGGTTGGAAGGATTACGAAGTGCTGGACACCGGCGATGGTGAAAAGCTGGAGCGTTGGGGCGATATAATACTGCGCCGCCCCGATCCGCAGGCCATATGGCCCAAGCAGCAGAGTGAAATATGGCGGCGCGCCGATGCGCATTATCACCGCTCGAGCAAGGGCGGCGGCGAATGGGAATTTCTAAAGCGTCTGCCCGAGCGTTGGCAGATAAGCTATCGCGACCTGCGCTTCTATGTACGCCCGACCAACTTTAAGCATACCGGTCTATTCCCCGAGCAGGCGGTCAATTGGGACTGGATGAGCGGACTTATCGAAAAGCGCGGCAGCGCACGCGTGCTCAACCTGTTCGGCTATACCGGCGGCGCGACCGTGGCATGTGCCAAGGCGGGCGCGGAAGTCTGCCATGTGGATGCCGCAAAGGGCATGGTATCGTGGGCGCGCGAAAACCGCGAACTAAGCGGCGTAAGCGAAACCAGCGTGCGCTGGATAATAGATGACGCGCTCAAGTTCGTGCAGCGTGAAAAGCGCCGCGGCAAGACTTACGATGGACTGCTCATGGATCCGCCGTCATACGGACGCGGTCCGGGTGGCGAAGTATGGAAGCTGGAAGATGAGCTATACAATTTGGTCGAGGAGTGCGCGGGCGTACTGAGCGACAAGCCGCTCTTCTTCCTGATCAACTCATACACAACGGGACTGCAGCCGGCGGTGCTGAGCAACATGCTGCGCATGACCGTACAAAAGCGCTACGGCGGCACCGTGGACGCGCAGGAGGTCGTACTGCCGGTCACGGCGGGCGGCGTACTGCCCTGCGGCGCGAGCGGGCGCTGGCAGTCCAATGACTGAATTTGAGGCGGGCAAGTACCGCATACCGATAATATACGAGGACAATCACCTGCTTATAGCCATAAAGCCGCAGAATATGCCCGTGCAGGCGGACGCATCCCGCGACATTGATTTGCAGAGCGCGCTTAAGGGCTATATAAAAGACAAGTATCAAAAGCCGGGCGATGTGTTTTTGGCGCTGTGCCACAGGCTGGACAGACCCGTGGGTGGCGTAATGGTTCTATGCCGCACGTCCAAGAGTGCCGAGCGCATGACGCGGCAATTTTCGGAGCACACGGTGCAAAAGACCTATCTATGCGTGGTAAAGGGCGAGCTTGCAAGCACAATCGAGCCCGAGGACTACCTACTCAAGGACGAAAAGGGCATGGTGCGCGTAGTCAGCGCAAGCGTCAAGGGCGCAAAGCGCGCAAGCCTTACCGCGACGCCGCTTGCGTATGCGCAGGGGCTCACGCTCGTCAAGGTGGAACTGCACACCGGGCGCTCGCATCAGATACGCGTACAGATGGCGCATGCGGGCTATCCGCTATGGGGCGACAATCGCTACGGCGACGGTAAGCCGGGTCAGCAGATCGCGCTATGGGCGGCAAGTTTGGCGCTTGACCACCCTACTACGAAGGAGCGCATGTGCTTTGACTGTCCGCCGCCCGACATTACGCCATGGAACATATGGTCAATCGGCATATCAAACGGTGTAGTAGACATAAACGCGCGATGAATGCGCACGGAGGTAGAATATGAGGCATCACCAGGCGGGACTGAGCAAGCGCGGGCTGGCGTTTGTCGCATGCGTTGTGGGTGTGCCCATGTGCGCATACGTTTTGCCGGGCGTGCATGTCGAGCCGCTGTACATGTCGGTGCTGCCCGGGCTTTTGCTGGGCGCATTCTTCTATCTCGTAAGACCTTTACTAAAGCTGTTTTCGCTGCCCACGGGGTGTTTGACGATGGGACTATCGACACTGCTTATCGATACCGGCGTCATATATCTTATGAGCGAGTACCTGCCCGGATTTACTTTGGACGGACCCCAGTGGGCATTGGCGATTGCAGTTATACTCATGATACTGCGCTGCCCGGTGCTGCGCTAAAAAAGAAAGGAGCGATAATATATGCGCGTACACGTTTCCCGCGAGGTGCTAATGGGCGGCGACACTATGGGCGAGCTGTTCTTAGGCGACAGCACCGAGCTTTGCGACTGCCTAATGAGCAAGTACGCGGAAAAAATACAGTGCGTGTACATCGATCCTCCCTTCTTTACCGGCGACATGTTCAACATGCGCGTGCGCGTGGGCGAGCGCGAATGGAAGAGCGGCGCGGGCACGCTTAATGTAAACGCTTATTCCGACAAGTGGGATGACAAGGCGCAATACATAAGCACTATGCGCGACATACTTACGCTCGCGCACAATTTGCTCAGCGACACGGGCGTCATATTCCTGCATGTGGATTTTCGCATGCAGGCGCATTTGAGGATGCTCATGGACGAGATATTCGGCGAGAGCAATTTCCTAAATGAGATTATTTGGACGTATCAGACCGGCGGGCGCGCGCGCAGGTACTTTTCACGCAAGCATGACGTAATACTCTTTTACCGCAAAAGCCCGCTGTATAAATTCTATATAGAAAACGTGCCCATATCGCGCACCGACGTACGGCGCAATCATATGAAGCGCCACGTGGACAAGGACGGGCGCATATACCGCACGATAAAGTCGGGCGGCAAGATATACAAGTACTACGACGACGATCCGGTATTCCCGGGCGATGTATGGGACGATGTAAGTCACCTGCAGCAAAAGGACCCGCAACGCACCGGATACGACACTCAAAAGCCGCTAAAGCTATTGGAGCGCATAGTATTATGCTCCACAAAGCCCGGCGACACGGTATGCGACCTGACCTGCGGCTCGGGCACCGCGCTTGAGGCGGCGGTACTTAACGGGCGCACATTTGTGGGCGTGGACATGTGCGAGCTGGCGATACAGACATCGCGTAAGCGCCTGATAGGCAATCGCATTGTAATAAACGCCGAATCCGACAACAGCGACTGTGACGTCGACATGGAATTCGTGATGGGCATAGGCAATTACGAATGCTATCTGAATAGCTTTTGCATGAAGCAAAATCCGGGCGAGCGCGAATTCGGCGGTCTGGACGCCATAAACGGCTGGTCGGGCGGCTACATTAACGACGATACATTCTACGCGTACGTACACGATATGCGCACAAAGCAGCACCCCAAGCTGGACGCGCACCTGTCCATTCCCCTATGGGACGGGCAGCCCGCGGTTCGCATAGAGGACGTGTACGGGCGCACATACTATTACACGCTGGATATATAGCGCAATGCGCATTTGGGAGAGGTAAATGACGACAAACACCGGTTCATACTGGGTTCTTGTAATGCGGGCACTGATGGAAGCGGGTGACATCGCATCGGTATACACCCAGACGGAAAATCCCGACAACTTCTACATAGGCTACATAACGCACATGACCCAACGACAGTTTTCGATGCGCGTAATGGACATTGACGGCTCGCACGACGGATTCATAACCGGGCGCTGCGCCGATGTCAAGCAGGTCATTGCCGGCGACGATTACGAGGTGCGCATGAAGTGGCTGGAAACGCTGCTAGGCGCGCCCGCGCCCGTTGACCCGCTCAAAGAGCCCTGCGACGATCTCTTTTCGGGATATGCGCGCGCGGCAATGGAGCGCGGCGAGGTCATAACGATTTGGCAAGACGATGCCGATGAAGAGGTAAGCGGCTTTGTTAAGTCGGTAGACGATCTACACATAACGCTCAAGGCGCTGGACTTCTTCGGCCAGGATGCCGATGTACGCGTGATTAATCTTAGCCAGATCGAGCTAATGAGCGTGGACGCGCTGGAGGAGCGCATGGTTATGCGCATGCACAGCAACATTTCGCCCAACTCCCCGCTCAAGCTACTGTAACGCCACATTGCGTACATTCCGAATGTTTGGTTTTAGAACGTTCGTGAATTTCGGCATTTTTCGCATAAAAAATGACTCAATCACGTGCAAAAAGCGCGTTTTTGACACACTGACAGCAATTTGTCGGTGGATAAATTAACACTGTGGTCGTATACTTACGACAATACCTACGCAAAAAGGAGTGAGCGACTTGGCAAAGGTAACGGTTGATGAGCAGCGGTGTAAGGGCTGCGGCCTGTGCACACTGGCATGCCCCAAGAAGATCATGGCGCTGTCCAAGACCAAGATAAATTCCAAGGGCTATCGCCCGGCCGAATGTATCGAGCCGGATAAGTGCATAGGCTGTGCGTTCTGCGCAACGATGTGTCCTGATACGGTCATTACGGTGGAAAAGTAAGGAGGGTCATCCCCTATGGCAAAGATGCTGATGAAGGGTAACGAAGCGGTTGCCGAGGCCGCCATACAGGCGGGCTGTCGCTTCTTCTTCGGATACCCGATAACGCCCCAGAATGAAATACCCGAATACATGGCGGCGCGTCTGCCCAAGATCGGCGGCACATTCCTGCAGGCCGAAAGCGAAGTCGCTGCCATCAATATGGTTTACGGTGCGGCGGGTGCAGGCGCACGCGCAATGACTTCCTCTTCCAGCCCGGGAATCAGCCTGAAGCAGGAAGGCATATCGTACATGGTCGGCGCAGAGCTGCCGGCAGTTATAGTCAACATGGTGCGCGGTGGCCCCGGTCTGGGTTCCATACAGCCCGCACAGAGCGACTACTTCCAGTCCACGCGCGGCGGCGGACACGGCGACTATCGCACGCCCACATTTGTGCCCGCGTCCATACAGGAAGCCGTTGAGTTGACCCAGCGCGCGTTCGACGTTGCCGATCAGTACCGCAATCCCGTAATAGTAATGGGCGACGGCATGATAGGCCAGATGATGGAGCCCGTTGAGATGCCCGATTACAAGCCGCGCGAGCTGGCGCCCAAGACATGGGCAACCACCGGCTGGTCGGAGAAGATGGGCATACCGCGCCGCATAATCAATTCGCTGTACATTCAGGCCGACGAGCTTGAGGTACATGTGGCCAAGCTTATGGCCAAGTATGCCGAGATCGAAAAGAACGAGTGCATGGTTGAAGAGCAGTTCACCGACGACGCTGACATAATCATTGCGGCGTACGGCACCACTGCCCGCATATGCCTAACCGCCGTGCGTCAGGCGCGCGCCAAGGGCATAAAGTGCGGTCTCATTCGTCCGATAACCGTATGGCCCTTCCCCAGCAGCACCTTCCTCAAGGCAGCGCAGCACACCAAGGCTATGCTATGCGTAGAGATGAGCTGCGGCCAGATGATAGACGATGTAAAGATCGCCGTCGAAGGCAAGTGCCCTGTTATGTTCTACGGCCGCACAGGCGGCATGATCCCCACCGTACGCGAGATAGAGGCGGAGATCGAAAAGCTGAACGCAGCCCGATAAGGCGGCAATTAAACGAAGGATTGGAGGCCAGTACAAATGGCAATAGTGTTTAAGAAAACCTCCATGCTGACTGACGCGCCGCTGCATTACTGCCCCGGCTGCACTCACGGCATAATTCACCGGCTGGTCGCGGAGGCGATCGAAGAGCTGGGCGTTGCCGACAAGGCCATTGGCGTAGCGCCGGTTGGCTGCGCGGTATTCGCGTACAATTACTTTAACTGCGACATGCACGAGGCTGCACACGGTCGTGCTCCGGCCGTTGCGACCGGCATTAAGCGCGTACGTCCCGAGAACGTGGTATTCACCTATCAGGGCGACGGCGACCTTGCTTCCATAGGTGCTGCCGAGATCACTCACGCGGCTGCCCGCGGCGAGAAGATCACCACCATATTCGTAAACAACGGCATATACGGCATGACCGGTGGTCAGATGGCGCCTACCACACTGGTAGGTCAGGTGACCACCACATCGCCCTACGGACGCGATCCGCAGCTGTGCGGCTACCCGCTCAAGGTATGCGAGATGCTCAGCCAGCTCAACGGTCCTGCGTACATCGCGCGCGTATCCGTACACGATGTCAAGCACATCCGCGAGGCCAAGAAGGCCATCGTAAAGGCATTTAAGGCGCAGATTGAGGGCAAGGGCTTCGCAATGGTCGAAGTGCTTTCCACCTGCCCGACCAACTGGGGTCTATCGCCTCAGGAAGCGCTCAAGTGGGTTGAGGAAAAGATGATCCCCTACTACCCGCTGGGCGTGTACAAGGACACGACGGAGGAGGCGTAAGCAGTGGAACAGCGTATAATGATAGCCGGTTTCGGCGGCCAGGGCGTGCTGCTGATGGGTCAGCTTATCGCTCAGGGTGCAATGGATGAAGGCAAGTACGTCTCTTGGCTGCCTTCCTACGGTCCCGAGATGCGCGGCGGCACGGCCAACTGTTCGGTCGTTGTTGCCGACGAGCCCGTCGGCTCCCCTGTAGTTACCGAGCCGGATGTTGCGATAATAATGAACAAGCCCTCGCTCATATCGTTTGAGAATGCGGTTAAGCCGGGCGGAGTACTCCTTTACAACACCTCGCTGATTGACCAAACCCCCACCCGCACCGACATACGCGTAGTGGGCGTGGCGTGCAACGACATTGCCGCCGAGCTGGGCAATGCGCGCGTTGCCAACATGGTAATGCTGGGCGCATACTGCCAGGCCGCAGGTCACATCGCGCTTGAGTCCATTGAGGAAGCCATGCGCCACAAGCTGGGCGCCAAGAAGGCTCACCTGATGCCCATCAACCGTCAGGCTCTGGACAAGGGTGTAGAGTGCGCGAAGTAACATATCCCTAAAAAACATTCCCCCGCCGCAGGTTTATCCATGCGACGGGGTTTTTGCAAAGTGAAAAACTATACAAGGAGGACCTACATTATGCTGATGAGTGAAATCAACATACGCGACCCGTTCATACTACCGGATGGCGGGCGCTACTACATGTACGGCACGCGCGGCGCGACCTGTTGGGGGCTTGCGAACGGATTTGACGTATACGTAAGCGACGATCTAAAGACGTGGAGCGAGCCGCACGTATGCTTTGAGCGCACGCCGGACTTCTGGGCGGATCGCAACTACTGGGCGCCCGAGGTACACAAGTACAAGGGCAAGTACTACATGTTTGCCAGTTTCAAAAACGAGCCGGACTTTCGCGGCACGCAGATACTTATATCGGACTCCCCTATGGGACCCTTCAAGCCGCACAGTAACGGACCCGTAACGCCGCGCGACTGGTCCTGCCTTGACGGCACGTTCTACGTTGACGACAATGGCTTACCGTACATGGTATTTTGCCACGAGTGGTCACAGATTGTGGACGGCGGCATGTGTGTCATGCGTCTTTCCGACGATCTTACGCACGCCGTTGGCGAGGTCAAGACGCTCTTCCACGCGAGCGAGCCGGCATGGGCATTACGCGACGCGAAGGGTTGGGTAACCGACGGACCGTTCATATACAAGGCGGCGAGCGGTCGACTCATCATGATATGGTCGAGCGGTGCTGCGCACGGCTACTGCGAGGCGCTTTCGTATTCTGACAATGGCATAATGGGTCCGTGGAAGCACGACGAGCGCCTACTCTTCTCAAACGACGGCGGTCACGGCATGCTCTTCAAGACCAACGAAGGTCAGCTCACTTTCGTCATGCACCAGCCCAACAAGACCCCCATGGAGCGCCCTCACCTAATCAACGTATTCGAGCGCGACAACACGCTTTGGGCGGAGTGA